>CAZZGO010000008.1:0-31519 GCA_964654245.1 uncultured Pseudobdellovibrionaceae bacterium
GCATTTCGCATCTGACCCCGTCCGATATTCAATATGCAGGGGAATTGGGATATCGAATTAAATTATTGGGTATGGCGCGTTGTCATGACAGCAAGGTATGGCAGAAGGTGATGCCCTGCCTGGTGCCGACATCCAGTACTCTGGGGAATGTTGAGGGCGTATATAACGCCGTGTTTTATGAAACGGATTTTGCAGGTCAAGGCATGATGTCGGGACGGGGGGCGGGGGCAGACCCGACTGCTTCGGCGATTGTGTCTGATATCATCGATCTGGCACAGGGCAAAACCCGTCCTTTGTTTGGGGTGCCGGTGGATCGTCTGGTGTCGGCGGGCGCCATCAAGCCCGAAGAAATATCCTCTCGTTTTTACATGCATTTACGTGTGAAGGATCAGGCGGGGGTCATTGCCGAAATATCATCTATTCTTAAAGACCATCACATTTCCATTGAATCCATGATCCAGCGGGGACGTCATCCAGATCAGGCCGTGTCTGTTGTCATGATCACGCATGAAACAAATGAATCCGATATGGCGTCTGCCTATGCGAAAATGTCTCGCCTGTCTTTTATGGCTGTGCCGCCGACACAATTAATGATCAAGGACATTTCATGAAACCCGCTTTGTCAGAGGTATATGACGAAAGTATGGATCGTAATCTCGCGCTCGAGGCGGTTCGTGTGACCGAAGCGGCGGCACTTGCCGCCTCTCGAACCGTGGGGCGAGGGGATGAAGATGCGGCCGATAAGTCTGCCGTCGATGCCATGCGCCTGACACTTAATTCTCTATCCATTCAAGGACGCGTGGTGATCGGTGAGGGGGAGCGTGATGAAGCCCCTATGCTTTATATCGGCGAAAAAGTCGGCAACGGCTCGGGGCCCAAGGTGGATATCGCCCTTGATCCGCTTGAGGGCACAACGATCACCGCTAAAGGCGGGCAAAATGCCATTGCTGTTTTGGCCATGTCGGATGAAGACGGGTTTTTAAACGCCCCGGATGTGTATATGCAGAAATTGGCCGTAGGGCCCGGCGTTGATCTATCTGTGCTGGATCTTGATGCCCCGATTGCAGACGTCTTGGCGAAAATTGCCACGGCTAAATCCGCACAGGTAGAGGATTTGCTGGTCTGTATTCTCGATCGTCCGCGCCATGAACATCTTATCCGGGATGTCCGGGCTTCTGGCGCACGCATTTCATTAATTCAAGATGGGGATGTCAGTGCCGTCATTGCGACCACTGACCCCGAAAGCGGGATTGACGTTTATGTCGGCAGTGGCGGCGCCCCCGAGGGCGTGTTATCTGCCGCCGCGCTTCAATGTGTGGGGGGGCACATGTTGGGGCGTTTGATTTTTAGAAATGATGATGAACGTGCCCGCGCCGAACGCTGGGGTATCACTGATTTAAACAGAATCTATACAACGGATGATCTCGCTAAGCCGCATAATGTGATGTTTGCGGCAACCGGGGTAACAACAGGCACCATGTTACCGGGGGTGCGGCGTTTTGCCGGCGGTGCCATTACGCATTCTATTATCATGCGGTCAAAGTCCGGCACGGTGCGCCGTATTCAATCCACGCATAATTTTAAACGTAAGGGTGACCTGTCATCAGGTACCTAACCGATGACCTAGCCATCCATGACTATGATCCAAAGCACAAACATGTCTTCATCTTCTGATCTTCAGACGTTATCAGGGTTGACCGTCAAGGAAACCCCGGTTGATGAAGAATATATCCGCCGTCTTGTCCAGGCGCATCAGGTGCCCGAAATTCTGGCGCGTTTATTATACCGCCAGAATATCAGTGAAACTGATGTGCAAACTTATCTTTACCCAACCTTAAAAATTTCGATGCCAGATCCACTCTCCATGGCGGGCATGGCCGGAATGGTGGATATGCTGTCGTCGGCGATCATGACAGGTGAGACGATTGGTATTCTGGCTGACTTTGATGTGGATGGAGCGACATCATCCGCGATTTTTTACCGCTATCTGAAGGCCGTCGGGGTTGATGATATTCCCGTTTATATTCCAGACCGGCTTAAGGAAGGGTATGGTCCCAACACGCACGCCTTTGATACGTTGAAATCCCAAGGCGCATCTTGTGTGTTGTTGATGGATTGCGGCATTACGGCGCATATTCCCATTACCTATGCCAAATCGATTGGCCTTCGCGTGGGGATCGCGGATCACCATGATCCGGCAGAGACTTTACCCCCTGCTGATGTGATTGTTGATCCTAAACGTTCAGATGATTCTTCTGGTTTGACCTATCTGGCGGCGTGCGGCGTTGTGTATATGATATGTGTGGCGTTGAACCGCGCGCTTCGAGATCAGGATTTTTTTAAAAATCGGCAGGTGCCAGAACCCGATCTTATGGCTTTGCTGGATCTTGTGGCTTTGGGTACCGTATGCGACATGGTACCACTCATCGGGCTTAATCGCGCCTTCGTGTTCAAAGGAGTCGAGAAAATATCCGAAGGTAAAAATCAAGGATTATCAGCGTTAAAACAACAAGCCGGTCTGGGTCAGCACGTGAATGTCAAAGATATCGGATATACCTTGGGGCCGCATATCAATGCGGTGTCGAGGATGCATAATTCACGTATCGGGTTTGAATGTCTGTCCACCACAGACCCAGATCAGGCCACGGGCTATGCCATTTTAATGGGGCAATGCAACGATGAGCGCAAGGTTGTTGAAAAGCAGATGGTGGATCAAGCCATCGACATGGTGGCGCGTCAAAATCTCCAAGATCGTCCAATCATTATTTTGCATCATCCGGATTGGCACGAAGGGGTTAGGGGGTTGGTGGCGTCCAAAATCAAGGAACGATTTTCAAAACCAGCCCTTGCCTTAAGTATCGCCGGGGATGAGACCAACGGCGTGGTGTGGGGCGGATCTGGGCGATCAGTCGAAGGCGTTGATTTAGGCGCCTGCTTTCGCTTGCTTCATGATCAAGAGGTAATCATCAAGGGCGGGGGGCATGCGATGGCGGCCGGCTTGACGGTTCGCGATGACAAACTGGCGTCGCTGATCTCGTCGCTTGAGCATATGGTCTCTGATCAAGCAAAAATGATGGTCACCCAAACCCATATTGATGTTGCCGGGGTTGTTTCGGTTCGTGCGGCTTCATCGCTAGATTTTTTCTATCTTCTGGAACGCGCCGGGCCCTACGGAAGGGATAATTCTGCGCCGGTTTTTCTGTTCCGCCAGATTCGCGTGCATCAGGCGCGTGTTGTGAATGAACGCCATATTTTTGCCGATGTGTCAGACTGGGAAGGCGGGGTACGGGTGCGCTTGAAACTGTGGCAGGGAGCCGGCACGCCGGATGGAGATGTGTTGCTTCGGGCACCTCGGCAGGGGGGGCTAACGATACTGGGAGCCCTGGATTTAAACCGCTGGCAAGGCAGAGAAACCGTTGAAATCACGCTCTCTCATGTCTGCCGACCCTAGGCGTAGCGCGGACACGGCGGGAAAGCCTCATATACCTGATATTTTTCGCCAAGCCCCCTAAAAAGAACACTTGATTTTTAAACCCTAACCCCTTAAAAACCAGCCATCTATTGTGCCCTTTCAGACGTCCCCTTCGTCTAGAGGCCTAGGACGCCTCCCTTTCACGGAGGCAACACGGGTTCGAATCCCGTAGGGGACGCCAAAGACACTTCCAGCCACATCTCATATCATCCAAAAACACTAGGAAAAACAAGGGTTTTAGGCTATATTTTGTCCTAGGCTATCCAATTTTATCCTGCCTCATCCAATAACTTTTGGGGCTTTTTTGGGGGCTTTTGAAAAAGATGAAAATAAAAAGCCCCCAAAATGAAATTGACCGACCAACAATGTAAAAATGCCAAAATCAAGGAAAAGGCTTATAAAATGGCCGATGGGGGTGGTTTGTATCTTGAAATCACGCCAACAGGGGGAAAATTATGGCGGCTTAAATACCGCTATATGAACAAAGAGAAGAAATTATCGATTGGTGCGTATCCCATCATTACCCTAGCCGAAGCGCGAAATCATAGGGAGAACGCCAAAAAGCTATTGTTAAGTGGCCAAGACCCATCCGCCGTAAAGCAGGATATAAAACAAGGGCGTTGTGCGGACGCCGCCAATACGTTCGAGGTAATTGCCCGTGAATGGTACGCGCATAAAAAACCTGACTGGTCAGAGGCCAATTATAAAACGGTAGTGGATCGTCTTGATAAAGATGTTTTTCCCGAAATTGGCAAGTATCCCATAAAGAATATCACCCATAAAATCATCATTGATTTAGCCAATACCGTGAAAGAACGCGGAGCGAACGAACTGGCTAAGCGGATTGTTCAAATGTGTAAGAATATCTTTCAATATGCGATTATTACAGGAAGGGTAGATAGAAATATTGCCGCAGATTTGAGAGGTGTTATCAAGGCCGAAAGAACAAAGCATTTCGCCGCGATTGAAAGTAAAGAACTGCCTCAATTTATTGCCGATTTAAGGGATCATAAGCCTCATTTAAACCGCCAAACTTATCTTGCCGTCAATTTAATGATGCTAACCTTTGTACGCACAGGGGAGTTAATCAAAGCAGAATGGAAAGAAATTGATTGGGATGCCAAAACATGGATTATCCCTGCTAAGCGCATGAAAATGAAAAAAGATCATATCGTGCCGTTATCCCGTCAGGCAGTTGAGATTTTGCAGGAATTGCGAGAGTTGCATAATCATCCTGTTTTTATTTTTCCCAGCCGCCATGACCGTAAAAATCATATGAGTAATAACACCATTTTAATGGCCTTAGATCGTATGGGGTATCGGGGAAAAATGACAGGCCATGGGTTTAGGGCATTGGCCATGAGTACCATCATGGAAAAATTGGGTTATCGCCATGAAATACCTGATATTCAGTTGGCACACGCCAAAAAAGGAGATGTAAACCGCGCCTATGATCGCGCCAAGTTTTTGGAAGAACGCATTATGATGATGCAACGGTGGGCGGATTATTTGGACAATATTGTGAAAGGTGGAACGGTATTGGTTGGAAAGTTTGGTAAAATTTAATATCTTTTCAATATGAGAGAAGAGTTAATTGCTGAGCTGTCGGAAAAAGAACTTAGGCCGCCTGCTTTTTATCCTATTGAATATGCTTTGATGTGGGTGGCGTATGGCAATAAGCCCATAAACCTAGATTACGCTAAAATCATATATGATACACCACCAAAATTTATCTCTAATGAAGTACTCAAGAACGCTGAAAAGAAATTAATAATGTATCTTAGAAGCGGAAAAATTTCTTCAAAGGCCATGGACTATAAAAAGGACAAAAAGGGGGAATATATAAAAACAGGAAAGGGTTATTCTGTTAATCGAGAAATGTGGGGTAATAAGTTCGATTGGGTTGGTTTAACATTACCCTACATAAATAAAAAAGATGAGCACTTTGAACATACAGATATTCTTTTGAAGACTTCGGATCTTTTGAAATGTACCCCCATAGAATCAGTTGTCGTTTCAAAAAAATTAATCAAAAAAAGCGTTTTTAAAAAAGATATAATAAGTAGAGAAAAAGAAACTTTACTTAAACTTCTTTTGGGATTAGCTCTAACTAACTATGAATACAATCCCTTAGTGATGCGTAATGCCACGGCAAGGGAAATATCTGATGATTTGCTTTTGCATGGCCTGTCTGTAGATCAAGATACAGTAAAAAAATGGCTCGATGAGGCCAAACAATTACTCCCACAAGATTGGAAAGCTAAAAAGTAAACCGAATTCGGTTTGAACCTTTCCGAATTCGGCCTAAATCCATTTTGGACATGTTTAAATTCCCTTGGTTTCAACAACACCAAGGAGAATTATAATGGACAATCACATTTTGCCTGAGACGGGTTTTGTACGATTACCCCAAGTTTTAAAAGTATTTCCTGTTAGTAAATCCACATGGTGGGCAGGGGTCAAATCTGGCCTTTATCCCAAGCCCGTGAAGCTGGGGCAGAAAATGACCGCATGGCGGGTGCAGGATATTCGTGCATTGATTTCTTCAAAAGATGTTTAGTCAATCCTATGTCTAAACGTCTTTATCCCCATGCGTACATTAAATATTGGTATGTCTATGACATAGGGGACATTTGTAACGTTTATCATGATTTGGGCTTACATCCCCAAACGGTACGAGCATGGGTAAAAGATGGCTTGAAAACGATTGATTCCGGGAAGCCTACCCTTATTTACGGGTATGATCTGTCAAACTACATAAAAACTCAGAATGACAAAAATAAATGCAAAACAGCTTTTGATGAAATGTTTTGTATGAAATGTCACGATGCCCGTGGTGTTCTTAAAAATCATGTAACTATCCAGCATAAGCAAGGATTTTTTTGCCTATCTGGGGTATGCCGTACATGTAAAACGGCAATGTTTAAAAGTTATAAACTTGATGATTTGCCCAATATCAAGCGCACATTTTATGTGGTCGATGTTTTGGAATTATACGATTGCGAAGTCTCTGCCTGTAAGACTCACATGCCCGACCCAAACGTCACCTCGATAAATGAGTCAGGGTATGGCACACCATACGGGGATTTATTCGGATGAAAAAACGAGAATTCCATAACCTTTACAATGCCCAAAATGAACGGATGAAATATAAATACCGTATTCATATGCGACGCATAAAACAAAGGGATGAGAAGACGATTATTGCCGCCCTGAAACATATTCGGGAATATGAATTATTCACAGGCTTTGCGGGGTTTGAAAAATACAACGGGGAAGTCGCGGATAAGTACATTCAATCTCTATTACAGCGTCATCTTTCCATGTCATATATTTCAGATAATATTCGTTGCCTGAAAGATTTTCTGCAATGGCTTGAACGCCAACACGGATACCGTAGCAAGATTGATTTTAACCAGATTGATTATTTGAATATATCCCGTAATCAACAAAATACGGCTAAGGCAGTGGAATACCAGAAATCATATAAATTTGATCAGATTATAAACACCATCCGTGCCATGCCAATAAAAACAGATAAGGAAAAAAGAGATTGTGCCATTATATCCTTAAACGCCCTGTGTGGTCTGCGCGTATCTGAATTAAGAACTGTCAAAATGAATAGCCTTATTGAAGAGGATGGGCATTACTTTATTTATGTCAGCCCTAAGAACATGAAGGTAAAATTTGCCAAAGTTCGTACGGTTAATTTTTTCCCCTTGCCAAATGATATAGCTCAGAAAGTTATCGTATGGAGAGATTACTTAAAATCCCTTGGGTTTAAAGATAATGACCCACTCTTTCCTGCGGTTGATAATCGTTTTGGCCAAGAAAACCTTTTGACCCAATCTATTCGTAAGGCAGAAATTCAATCCGATACTACGATACGGGATATATTTAAAAAAGCATTTGAGTCTGCTGGTTTGGAATACATTAAACCACATTCTTTCCGCCGTACTATGGCGAGATATGCCCAAACTCAAAGTCCTGCATTTTTGAACGCGGTACGCCAAAACTTGGGGCATAATTCCATTGATACTACCCTTAATAGCTATGGTCAGTTGTCACAAATTGATCAAAGAAAGATAATCTCAGAGGGTAATTTTTCTTATAAATAGAATACAACCGAAAGCGGGGAGGCCTTCGGTTGTTGGTTAGAACAGAACTAAAAAAGTGTTTATTTAATTTTTGAGTTCTGCAATAAGACCGTTTCTAGAGTAGTTTCTGTATCCTCGAAGGCAGGCGTATCCATGACTTTCCACAAATGAAGATTATATGGCGTCATATTTTTTACCTTTTTCAGATGGCAAAAAAAGCGTTTTAGTCGGGGGTGATACGTTGCCACAGGATGTTTTAAATTTAATGTCATCTTATGCCGCCTTTCTTAATTCTGCTGTTTCGGGATTACGAGGCACATCCGTGAAGTCAGGGCGCGGCACATAACGACGTTTTTGAATGTCTGTCATGATACGAGTGTAGAAATCATTATAGGTAGCTTTGGCTAAAATATATGCCCCGAATAGACGTTCAAAATCCTGTTCTGCTCGTTTGAGGTACAAACTTTTGACCCCGTCAGGAAGACGAGATGTTTCTGATTTAGCCTGTTTTAAGGATTTAAGCGTCTTTTGTGCTTTCGGGCGGATAAATTCAACCGCCTCTGACACAGACTTGGCCGCCACATAGTCAGGTAGGTAGTCCCGATTATCGGCTTTTTTAATTTCATCTATGATTTGTTGTGCCAGAACAAGGCCATAACGCTCTTCTAACGCCTCATATAGCACACAAAGGCTTTGTTCGTTTGTCTTATTAACGTCTTTACAGATTTTACGCATGTGTATGTCTCCCCATACAGTTAATGATTGAACCTACTACGGGAAGGATTATTAGACGTAAAAAGTTAATTATTATTTAAGATTTTAATTGAATAATGTTCTTATTTAAACTATACAAAAAAGACATGTCACATCAAATCAAAATCCTCCGCGCGGCACGCGCCTATTTAGGGCTAGATCAGTCAGAAGTATCTGAAATGACTGAAATAACCCCCCAAACCATTTCCAGTTTGGAAAATGGCAAGACGGCGGCCACGGAAAGGACGCTTCGCCGTCTGCGGCAAACCTATGAGGAAAGGGGGATTGTTTTTACGGCACATGGCTTTGAATACCAGCCTTATAAAACAGCCATCTTTGAAAGTTTTTTAGATATTTTGACCGATGCCGAAAGCATTTTAAGAAAAGGGGATGAAATTTTACTTCACTGTGCGGATGAACGCCGGAATATCCAAGGGGTAAGTGAGGCATTTCAACGCCTGAGAGAAAAAGGCATACGCATACGTATGATATGTGAGGAAAGCAATTCCTTTATCACAGGCCAGCCGCAAGATTATCGATGGATTTCATCTGAGCAATTCGCCAATTCCCAAGTCGAGGTTATCTATAAGGATAAATACGTTTTTCATTTTCAAGATGAAGGAAAAAATATTTTTCTGATGACGAAGAACAAGGTCAAGGCAGAGACAGCAAAAAAACAATTTGAATATAATTGGAAAAGAGGAAGTAAATCATGGGAAAAAGACCAGACGATTTAGCCGTTATTGATTGGCAAGGGTATCAGGGGAAAGAAGCTGTTTTTCCTGTCTGTATGAAATCGCCCGCCGTGAATGGCCGCCCTTTGCGTGCCCAGATGCAGGCCGCGCAACTCTGGCTTGAAAACCTGACGATTGTCGTCTGTGATAGCCTTAACCGTTTTAATGTGCAGGGTGTTGCCAACGGCAAAGATTATTCCATTGAATTGGGGACGCACTGGCTGGAAAAAAATATCCCCGTGGTCAGGGAGTATTTTCCCGATGTTAAAATTATCAGATGGGAACAGCATATTCGTGCCAATCCTCTGTTTAATTCTTATCTGGCACAGGTACAGAGGCTTTATCAATCATCCCCTGCCGTAAGGCAATTACGGGATTCCATGTCGGCATTTTATCTTGAAGCCAAATATAAAAAATTTGTAGTGGATTACCAATCGGGCGTGGGTTTAACGTTTCAGGTGGATGAAGCGATACAGGCGTCATCTGATTATCTGGACGAAGAATTTGCAGGTGACATGGTCTATTATCACCTGACCGGGGGCATGTCGCATATCTATTGGGGGTTGTATGTGGATGACCACCAGATTTTTTCCCGTGAATCGGGCATGGATTTACCATTCCCCCAAACCCTCGCCGTGACTAGCCAGCGGCTGGGTTCATCCATCCCCGCCAGCCAGATTGCCCATATGACACTGGACACGGCCATTCAAAACCTTGGACTGAAAGCGGCTTAATTTTTAATTATTCAGGTAAAAAGGTAATGGCGTTAATTTCTGCCATAATCCGCGTCGTTTCGGTGAGGGATTTGATAACGCGGCGGTAATGGGTGATGTCATCTAGCGTGAGGGTGCGCCCCTTGCGATCCTTCAGCCATTTTTGCGCGGGTTGATACCCGCCAATATAAAAATCCCATGCGGTGTTTGATATGCCGTCAAAATATTGTTCGGCGTTGATGTATACGCGCCCCGCATCAAACCGTGGTTTTTCCACCACATTGTCACCCGATACGGGATACGTCACCCCCGTTTTATCAAGAAGCGGGGATTCAAGCAGATGAAGCGCGCGAAGTTCCCCGCCCTTCGCCGCCAGTGCGTGGAATGTTTTGGCATTCGCGGGGTAGGGGATGCGCGGAAAATCAGATTTCAAAAACTCCGCATATCGTTCGCGGTACGCGGGCGCATGAAGCACGGCATAGATGTAATCAAATAAATTTTCGGGCGATACATCCGCCACGGTTTTTTTAATGACGGCATAAATTTTGGGGTCAAGGTTCGGCACCCGTTGTTCCACCGCCCCCATCGTGGGTTCATAACGGTAGAGGGGCATTAAACAAGATTGGGTACTACTTTCTCCTGTTTTTGCTTCCGTCATAAATTTAGATATAAAAAAGTGATCTGGTCTACCAGACTTGTTGCTTCTTGCAGTTACTAAACCATAATTTTCTCCTTTAATAAAATTTTCCATGACCTGTCGAACTGTTCTCCAAATTAACGAGTCATGATAAAATATTTTTCTATTATCAAAGGGTCTATAAGTTATGTTTTGAATAAATTTTTGTAAATCTGCTTCTTCTTTAATTAATTTTCTTGCTCTGTTGATATCCCATCCTTTTTTCTCTGAAATTGACAGTTGATGACAAAGCTCTGTGTTTGTCGCGGTACTTGATTGGAAATTTTTTGCGTTTTTAATAAGTAATTCTCTATCTTCAGATATAACAAAATCATCTCTGGCTGTTGTCATGCCAGTTCCATTTACAATAAATAAATCTGAGGTGCTGAAATAATTTTTATATTCGTCATGCAAAACTTCATTAATAGGTGTAAATAAGCATAGTGGTGCTTGCGGTGATAGTTTTTTCCATTTTATTTTAGATAGGTTTTTTTCATTCAGAAAATCGTATTTTTCTTGGCGCGTTCCCCATATATCCATGTGGTGGACGGTGGCGATGGATTTTTTCTTTCCTTTGCCTTTTTTGTCACCCTCACCCCTGCCCTCTCCCTGAAGGGAGAGGGGGGAATTTTGAGAAGATTTTTTAACCGCCACAATAATGGCCACGCCCTGTTGAATATCAAATACATTCGCGTCTTTTGACCCGTCGGGGGTGACTTCTTTTTTCTTGGCATTGCCGTGCAGGTCAAGGATGTAAATATCATCAAACGTATTCATCAATTTCCAGCGCATACCACGAAAGGTGGGGTTATCAAGATATGAATGGTTGGTGATATACGCCAAAACTCCTTCACCATTTTTTTCGATGTAATGTTCGCCCAGACGGATAAATTTAACGTAGTCATCATTCAGCCATTTGGAATTTTTTTCCTGTAACTTTCCGCCCGCGGGTTCACGCTTATATGCCTCTATCAATTCTTGAATCCATTCACCGTTATTCGATGAATGGCCGCTATAGGGTGGGTTGCCAAACGCCACCATGATGGGTTTGTCACGTTTGATTCTGCTGGCCTCGTTCGCTTCCTTGGCGATAAAGGAAAAAAGCGTTCCCGCATCTGGGTGATATTCTTCAAGGCTGTTGGTTAAAAAAACACTTACCCGTGGAGGGTCTTGTGGATTGGTGGGTTTATATCCCATGTCGGATAAAATTAAATCCAGCTTCATGTGGCACATGGCATATGACGCCATCAACAATTCAAACCCATGAAGTCGGGGCAGAAGGTCACGTTCCACATAACCGCTCCACATCCCCTGCACGCCATCCATTTTGGCGTAAATCTGGCGGATTGCTTCGGCCAGAAATGTGCCCGTGCCTGTGGCGACGTCTAATAATTGTACCTTATGTACGGATTGTTTTTCTTTGACCCGCTTGCCCCCCTTGACCACGTCCGTTTCAACATCAATGTCCACCTTGGACGTGTCGGCGATACCGTCCTTTAACCCGAAATGGTCTTTCAATACATCATCAATGGCGCGGACAATGAATTTGACCACAGGTTCGGGGGTGTACCACACGCCCCGTGCTTTACGAAGGGCGGGGTCATATGCCCCCAGAAATGTTTCATAGAAATGCAAGATGGGGTCGGCTCTTCGTGTGCCTGCAAAATATTTTTCTACAATGTCTTTGATATTTGCGGCCAGAAAAACATTACAAAGATCATTCACAATCCAGATAACGCGGGAGTCTAAATCTGGCCCCGTCACGTAATGAAATAATTGCCGCATGAAGGGGTTGGATCTTGGGATAAGATGTTGAGCTTCTTCGCGTGAGAAATTTTCTAATGTTCTGTCATGAAGTCTTGCTGTAAAAAGACCATAGGTGATGGTCTGTGCGTAAATATCAGCAAATTGTTTTTCATCCAGATCATGCATCAGGATTTTTTTGAACGCGTCACATTGATCTTTTAATGTACTGGGTTCGGGGCGGGTGAGCACTTCACGGAATACCTCGCGCATCAGGCGGGCTTTTCTGGCCATCATTTCCGCCAGCTTTTCAGCAGACTTAATCGTTTGTCCTTGGTGCGCCGCGAAATCTTCAAGTAAGGCTTTTAACTTGGCAAAATTTTCATGTCGGGGTTCTACCTTGTCCATCAGGGCGTCACCAATGCGGACGCTATCTATTTTTTCGCCATCACGGTAAAAACGAAATTCCAGATAGTCAGTTAAAATCAGATTATCAAGATCAAGATAGCGTTTGAGTTGTTCAGATTTTTCAACCTGATTCAAATTGACGTTTAAATCCTTGGTTTCAATATAGCCCACATCAATTTCACCACGCCGCAGGATAAAATCAAGACTGCCCACGTGAATACGTGCAGGGTCATTTAGCGCGGTTAAATCAGGCATGATTGCCTTAAGTAGATTTTCAAGTGCCGGACGGTATGTATGCTCTCGCGCATCGCCGTTGGATTGCCATTTTTTCTCTATCTCAGTGATGTATTTTTGAATGGGCATACTTTGAATATTTTTAAAAAACCTTTGTCATTTAACGTTATATAGGTTTTGGCCTGTTATCAATTCATGGCCGTATGAAAGAGTGCTATTGGGGAGGTATGTTTAAGGGTAGCAAATGATATTGGGGGCATAATTGGGGGCATATGCTCCAAAGTCGAACTATTTTATCTATTTGTATCAATATGATATATATTTAGTTCGGATTCCGTAGGGGGGGACGCCAATCTTTACAATGACTTAGATCAACAAACAGGTCGAAGGGTTTTCGCAAGGAAAACCGCAGCTTTGAGCCTTCCAATTCCAAGTTCGTAAACACGAAACCTATCAAACGGCGTTTTTCGTCCGGTGTCGAACCGTCAAACAGCGGCCCGATGCGGGAAGACAGGGAAAGCAAGGTGGACAGGGCGATTTTGAATTGACCATCAGCCGAAATATTCTTTTCCAGAAGTTGGTTTATTTCAATACGGCGGTTTTGCAGTTCATCATGCTTCTGGGCATAGATGTCCTTAGTAATACTCCCGTCCAGCAGACAGTCGGTCAGGCGGCTCAGTTTTTTGGTGATGTCATCGGCTTCCTGCCGCAGGGCTATAACCGTTTCCTGATAGTGCTGGGTTTCGGCTTCATGGCTCTGGCGCAAATAATCCACCATCGGTTCCAGAACGTCCTGCGGGATCGTAATGGAATGAATAACGTCCCTGATCTGATCCATCACAATTTTTTCCGGTATCCAGATTTTCTTCGCGGTGTTTTTGGGGTCGCGGGTAATCAAATAGACGTACTTGCCCTTTTTCAGGTCGCACGATACGCGGCGGCCTGTCAGGGCGCAGGCAATGATGCCATTCAAGGCAAAAGGATTGTCGCTGGTCGCCGGGGCTGCTGTGTTCGGCCTGTCATAGATTTTCTCGCAGGCATCGAACAGGGTTTTATCAATCAAAGCTGGATAGGCATGGGGGTATAGCCGTCCATTGATACGCATCATGCCGTAATAGAAAGGGTTGCGGAACATATTAGATAGAGTCTGAACACTGACGGGGTTGCCTTTGTGCGTCCGCAATCCCCAGTCTTTTGATCGTCTGCCCAGTTCGTGCAGGGATACTGTCCCGCTTGCATATTCAGTGAACAGCTTTTTGACCAGAAAGGCGCGTTCCTTATCGAGGATCACCGTATTATGGCCGCTGTCCTTGTCGAGGACGTTCAGATAGCCCAGCGGGGCTTTGGCAATCCATTCCCCTTGGCTGATTTTGTGCTTAACGCTGCGTTTGACGTTATCGGATAACTGGTCTGTAAATGACTGCGCCATGACCACGCCCATGTTCCACATGACCTTCTGGCTGCTGGTGGCATCCTTGTCCAGCATATTGCCTTCGCGGACAAAATGAATTTCCAGACAGTCCTTTTGCATCAGGTCATTCAAAACAGGGGTATGTGTGAAACTACGCTGCAAGCGATCAACGCAGTCCACGATCAGGGCAATGCGCTGGCCCTGCTGCCGGATAAACTCGATCATCCGTTCAAATTCCGGGCGGTGGCCCTTAGTTGACGACTCGATAATGCGGAAAGTTTGGATGACATCCAGTTCCTTGCGCTGGGCGTAGGCTTGAAGATTAGCAAGCTGGGCTTCCAGTGAATAGCCTTCTTCCTGTTCCTTGCTCGATACGCGAACCAGAATGACCGCCTTTTTCATGCGTGAACGCTTTCCTGCATTGTATGCGGCTTGATCTTGCCGATGTCCTTGCCGACTTCGCGCCGCGCTTCCATCATGTCGTAGGTGTTTTGCAGGCGTAGCCAGTAGCCCTCGGACAGCTTGAAGAAACGGGCAAGGCGCAGGTCGGTATCGGCGGTAATACCGCGCCGTCCGCGAATAATTTCATTGATCCGGTTAGCTGGAACGCCTATGGCCTGCGCCAGCGCGTTCTGCGACAAGTCCAGCGGTTCCAGAAATTCCTCTTGCAGAATTTCGCCGGGGTGCGGGTTTTTCAGATATTTTGTCATGTTCTACATCCTTCAATGGTAATCAACAATTTCAACGTCATGGGCTTCGTTATCCTGCCAGACAAAGCATATACGCCACTGGTCGTTAATTCTGATACTCATCTGGCCCTTGCGGTTGCCTTTCAGGGCTTCCAGACGATTACCGGGCGGGTTTTTCAGGTCGTCTGCGGTCTGCGCGGCGTCAAGTTGGCGCAGCTTCCGTAAGGCCCGGTTTTGTATATCGCCGGGAAAAGCCCTTACTTTCAGACCATTCCAGACTTTTTCCGTATCCTTGCAGGCAAATGACCTGATCATTACCCTATCCCTAATATAGCACTTGTATGTATTCCGTACAACATAATTATTAACTATCTAATATTTCAGAAAATTTTGCTTCAAACTCCGGCATACGTTGCGCTTCATTAAAGAATGGCAGCCCCCAGACTGAATATTTCCGATCTTTCCAAAGCTGCTCAATGACCGACTCTGCTTTCAAACGCAGTAGAAATTTCTCTTTCCAGTCATCCTGTTTCAGTAAATGACCGCCTTTCGGTTCGATAAAAATCTGATAATGCATGGTTTCTGTTTTTTCTTTGCCGATCAGATAAAGGATGAAATCAGGTTCCATCGGCCTGCCGTCATCAAAGGCATAAATCTTGAAGTGACGTTCATTGCGGATCAGATAAACGTCCGTATAGCGTTTTTTTAAATCAGCATAATTTTTGTCAATATATTTAATCAGCAGCTTTTCTTCTGACGTTCCGTAGCAATCATCAAAGATGAACCAGTCGCGGGTGCTTAAATCAAGATGAATGGCCGTTTCGTTCGGATCGTTCATAGACCGCCCAAATTCCTGATCTTCGCCTTCATCAGCAGCAAAATTTAGGGTTTTATCTGTGATCTTGTCTTTCAGCATGAAAGGCTTGAAGTCCTTTGTGCCTTTGTACTCAATTTTATCCGATGCGATCCCAGCAGACGCTTCTTCCAGAACCTTTGTCGCTGCATAAAGCCGATCATTGGCTGACATGTATGTAACCTGTTCGGGTGTGCCTGAAACCTCAACCTTGATATTGCCCATATATTCAGGGGCGGTCAGAAATTCCTGTGCCGATTTTAGATTGGGTAGATATTCTTTAAGGTTCTCAAATTCATAAAATTCCAGCCGCTGCATAGCCTTTCTTAGAACAGGCAAGCCAAAGCTGCTTATTGAATAATCCTTTGGTTTTCGTTCAATCGCTTTGTTCCCATTGGCTTGATCGACAAAAACTGCGCTGGATTGGCTATGTCCTGTATGAAGCTGAACCTTATAGAGTTTCTGGGTGACACGGCTATCAAGACTCACGACATCGCTACGGTCATACTTTTTCTGTTCATTAAGAAATAGATGGCCCGCCTTGTACAGCGGAGTGGCTTTAAAGGATGCTTTCAGCTTTACATCACGTTTGCGCGTATCCTTTGCTTTAATACCGATTTCATGCAGGGCTGTATTCAATTCCTGAATATATTTCGGGTTATAGGCACTATAATAAATCAGTTCCTCGCAAATACGCATTTCATGTTTTAAGTCAGAATCGAATTTACGCTGATCCAAGGGTTCATCAGCAGACTGCCTAAACGGACAATATCGCGCCCCGCGCCCGATAAGCTGCGCTTCACTCATCGTTGTCTTCCCTATTTTATTATCTTTGCTGTCCCGTGTATCGTACAAACGAACAATGTCGAACAGATTCAGAACGTCCCAGCCTTCATTCAGCTTATCAACCGCAAAAACCGCCCTGTATTCATTGTTCGGGGCTTCCAGCGAATTGACAGCAATTTGCTTTATATCGCTTTCTTCCTTGCTGTTGACCTCGATCAACTTGTCTTCGGTAAAGTCACCGCGCAATTCAGCCGCCAGATTGTCCAGCGTGATTCCGTTGGTTTTGAGATAAGTCGCCATAGCCTGCAAAGATGGATCATTCTGCCCCAGTGCCTTGGCAATCCGGTCTGCGGTCAGCGATGCAATGCTGGACGAAAATTGTTCAAAAAATGCCTTGCTGTCCTTGATGGTCTTGGATTTAAACAGGATCACTGGCTTTATCGCCAGTTTGTTTTTTTCAAAAATCTTGCGGCGATACTGGGACAGCAGGATAGCCTGCAATGCCCGCTCAAAGGGCGGCAGGTCGGCTTGCAATACCTTCACCTCTTTGGAATATCCATCTTTGCGAAACTCTTTAAGGGAATAGTCGAAAATCAGGCGCGGTTTGTATTTGGCGGCAAGGCTAGTGTCAGAAAAATCAACCGTGGCCGTAAATTCCAACAGGACGTTTTCAGGATTCGCCTCGAAAATGCGCTGAACGGTACTTTCCCAGCTAACACTTTCTAATAATTCTTCCTGCGTTAATTTATCGCCTTTTTTCGTGTCGGCGTTGATATGATGTGCCTCATCAGAAATCAGGACGATTTTCTGGTTTTCAAAGTCATCGTAAGTCAGGGCGTTTTCACGGGGCGTGTTCAGGGCCATGTGCAGCCCTTGGATGGTCGAAAATACGATGTTTATGTCATCAGGGTTTGCAGATTGAAAATTGCTGGCTTCCCGCACTGAAAATTTCTTATCGCCCATGCTGAGTGTGGGGGCAAAAAGGTATTTTCCTGATAGCGGGTTCAGGAAGTTGTCCCGCGTTTTATCGATGATGTTTGTACTGTTCACGAAAAACAGAAAATTACGATAACCTTGGCTATACAAGTGCAGAATCAGACCCGCCATTATCATGGTTTTACCGCTGCCCGTGGCCATATGGAACAATAGCTGATGGTTCTGGCGCGGTTTGCCCTCAAACGCTTCATGCCAGTAATTCAGAAAAAACTGGAAGGCGCGGGTTTGATAGGGGCGAATGGTAAAGGCTGGATTCAGGTTGTCCGCGATGACCGCCGGAATATCCGTTTTCTCAATTGTCTTTTTCCCAAACTCTTCAATAAGGGTCTGATGCAGCGTTTTGATGTCCGCCATATTCATCCCCCTATGCCTTGCCCTGAAATTGACGGTTCAGTTTTTTATCGCTTTCGCTGATACTATAGGTTTTATCTTCCATTTCACTGAATGGGACATACAGCATGTTTTTATCCATGACTTCGATCAGGAAGCGTTTTTGGTCATCAAGGTTCAAGGAATTGAAGTCCTGACCTTTCAGGTCAATCGTTTTCGGATCGATCCGGTAACTTAAAAACGCCTTGTCCTGCATTTCTGCCCATATCTCTTGCAGGTCTTTCGTAGTTTTTGCCGATTGTATTCTGTCAACATAAGCTTGGTTTGCTTGCGCCAATTCGCAATAAACAAATGATCCGCCGCCTTGCCAGTTTATGGATTTTGAAATACCAGTGGCATCAGAATTTATTACATTTTTTAGTCGGTTGAGTGCCCCATTTTCTTGGTAATCTAGTTGTTCGATGCCAATATATTTCCTATTTAATTTATGTGCGACGGCAGGTGTTGTGCCGCTACCAGCGAAGAAGTCAAGAACCCAATCGCTTGGTTCAGTGAACATGGAGATAATTCTTGTTAACAGTCTTTCAGGTTTTTTGCCATTAGGCAGGTTAACATCACCTTCATTTTGAGTGTTGTTAAAGTCAATATCATCCCAAAAATCGCAGGCTAGTTTAGCAAAGTCTTCAATAGTGTGAGTATCAGTGCCAACATTCCATATACTTTTTGAAAGAGGTGAGAGTCTTCTTCCATTTAAGGCAAATTCGCGTCCGTCTTCGTTGGTAGGATATTCGATAACGGTATCTTTGACTTTAAGACTTGCTTTTTTTGCATCCTCTGGAATTTCTTTTGTGCTTTGAAAAATTTTATCTCTGTTTTTAAAGGCAAATTCTCTGAATTTTTTATTTTTTAAAGCTGTTTCATCAAGGTTGAACATGTCGTCGACTATTCCTTGTTCTACTATGTATTTTGCCAAAGAAATTTTTGAGAGTTTTGGGCTATCGATATCAACGAATAAATTAAAATGAGTATCCCATTCATCACGGCTGATGTATTGGGGGTTAATTTTTGTAGGTTTTTGTTTGCAGTACACAAGTATATGTGATTTTGTTTTGATTATCGTTTTATTTTTACTTGTAAGTTTTAAGCCACTGGGGTGAGAGTCGCGAACACTGATGGTATTCATAAAGTTTTCGTGTCCGTATATTTCGTCCATTAAGACTTTCAAATAAGCACTTTCATTATCATCAATGTGAACGCAGATAAAACTGTCATTTCGCATAAGTTTTTTTGCTGCTTCAAGTCGGTTTTTCATGAAGCTTAACCATGTTGAATGGTTGAACGTGTCATTGTATCGGAAGCTATCGTTTTCAGTATTATACGGCGGATCGATATAAATCAGTTTCACGCGCCCAGCATATTGGCTTTTCAAAGTATGCAATGCCAGCAGGTTGTTACCCTTGATGATAAGGTTATCATCTTGGCTGATGCCTTTCACTTCATGTTCGCCGTCTTTATCGTATTTTTTGAAATTCGTTAGAACCTTCGGGGCCAGCAGGCGATCAATCTGATCCGGCGCAAGGGTTTCATTCCAGAAAACCTCATCGCGCTTGGCATCCTCCTTCGTTTGTCCCCCTTCCAGAACGCAATCCTTGTAAGGCCATGCCAGAACCACTTCCTTGCTGTCGGTTAAATATTGTCCATCCGCCGTCAGCCCAATCTTGTTTTTGAACGCGGTGTAGCTGTCTGGCAGGAAAGCCTTGTTCGATACAAATTGCTGAAACTTCGCCTTGTCGAAAACCAGAACGCCGTCAACATCCGTAAAAAAATGTTTTTTGATGCCTGCGTGGGTCAGCAGTAGGCGAATCAGCCCTGCATCCATCGCCAAGGCCATTTCGATGATCTTGTTTTTGAGCAGTTGCCCTTCCGCAATCAGGCGGTCATCTTTTTCAAGGACGATTTTCAGGTCATTGAGCAGGTTTTGCATATCGTTACATTCTTTCAGTGTTTTTCAATAAATCCGATTTTACAATGTCATCCGTAATCAGCGGGATAAATTCGGTGATCTGTTCTTTTACCGCTTTTAGGACAGAAAAGCGAGGGGTTGTATGGGTTCCGTCCAATGCTTTCAGATCTTTTTTTAGGCGATAAAAGTTCTGGTTATTTAGGCCCAAATGCAGTTTTGCGCCCCGGATGCCCAGCTTTTCTGCCGTGTGCACGAATCCGATCAATTGCATGACGCTGGTCTGGCGTTTTTTGGGGTATGCCGTCTTGATGCGGGCGATCAGAGTGGCTGGGTCATCGCTGTTAAGATTCAGCAGATAAAGCCCGTCCGTGATCTGGTTCCAGAAATGCAGCAGGATAGCGCGGGACAGGCTGGCGTTGAACAGGTTTTGAAATGTCAGTGGCCCGGCATGGTCGATCTGCGCCAGAAGCGGTTTCAGCTTCCGGGATTTTAGCCGGATTTCAAAACGCAGGACTTCGGGCAGTTTCAGGGTGTTCAGCAAATCAAGCTGGTTGGCATTATCGACTTCGGCACAGCGCTTGTCGCCGTAGGTACTGGCCTGCTGCAAATCCTTCACCTTGTCATAGAGTGCGATTTCATAGGTGCTAGCGTGGTATTTGACCATTTGGCCGCTGTTCCTGAAATCCGTTTGGGTTAAATCCAGCTTGGCGGAGAGGTCAAGTTTTTCCATTTCCCGGATCAGCAGGAAGCAAGGCGTTTCCCGTTCCAGCAGGATATTTTTTGAATAATGGATAGCTGATACGTTCGCGGTTTTCAGAGTTTCTAGTGATAGCTCGATCCCCATGCTGGCAAGCGCGGTGTGCAGGGCGCTCAGGACTGGCAGAAAATCATCATAGCCGCGCAGTTCAACGAAGTTGTTGCCGTAGAGCATCTTTGGCGCTGAAAATTCAATACGCAGAAAAATAGCCTTCACTCGTTCCGTGAACGGTTTTTTGATCAATGTCAGGCGGGGTTTATAACCAGCGCGTTTTTCGGCTTTGGTGGGGTTGTAAACCGCCTTAACCATCTGGCGTGTTCCATACATCGGGTTTTGCAGGAACCCGGCAGAGGGGGTGAACCTGTCACCATGTCTGATGAAAAAATCTTTTTCAGGCAATGTCAGCACGACTGTATCCAGCATCACTATGTTCCAAATTTTTCAATACATCGTTCAGACGGCTGAATATTGCCGCTTCAATCTGTTGCCCAGCGTTCTTGTTAATCGGGTGAAATATCTCAAAATCACGGTTACCGGATTTGCGCGTGGGGTAGGTCAGGCGGTATCCATCACCGGTCAGCTTGCGGTGTATGCCGATGCCGGATAGGTAAAAATCGCCGTTGATGACCAGCGCGGCGAACCCGATCAGGCCGTCTTTGGGTTTGATCAGGTTGATCTGGATTTCACTGATTTTCATGAGAGCCTTCCTTTGGCTGACGGCTTTCAGCTTGAAGCCTTTGGTTAATCTCGAACAACATCCCGAAAAAGCCTGCAAGATTGTGGCTGGCCATGTCATCCAGCGCACCCCACTGATCCGCGCCGGGCAATCCAGCGTGGTTTTGTAGGGCGGTAGTGATGCGCTTGACGGGCGTGTTCATACATCCGGGATAAGCCGGATTAGAGTATGGAAACAGTCAAAGAAATGTTTTTATTTTTGCCGGAAAATTTTCTTCTAAATTTTCTCCGCTATTTCTTGCGCGGCCATAGTGGCAAGAAAGTCTATATAATCTTTGCTCATAACCTGATCGGCCATTTTCTTAGTCGTTTTGCGAATCATTTCTTCGCCCATATTGCCATCGGGGAAGATAGCATCCGCAAAGACGCGATACGGGATAGAAACGCTATTTTCTATTTCCCAAAGTTTCAGGTCTAGATAAGGCAAAAGACCGTATTCAAGCCATTTTTTGTATTCTGGCGCTTTATATGTACTGGCCGGTTTTATATTCGGGTATTTTTTACGAACCTGCCGCAGATAGTCCGTAAAATGCTGGATCAGGATTTTATCCGGCACGGTCAAATCAACATAAACGCAATCATGGTCGCGCCTTTGATCTGGCCAGTCCCTTTCTTCGCCCTGCTTTTCAAAGGCTTCAAAAATAGGATCATCAATAAATGATAAAGCCCATTTACATTCAGCCTTATATTCATCGGTCAATTCAATGCTGCCGAAGTCATCAAACATACGATCAAACCACGCCCGTATCCGGGTGCGGGTAGGTTTTCTTAAGCGGTGTTCTTTCTGATACAGTCGCCGTATTGTCAAAGGGGATATGGCATGGGAAAAGGTCGAAAAATCTTTTTTATCGTATTTTAGAGCCTCTAGCTGGCCTCCGCCTATCAACGCGATCTGGATGGGGTCGCTTAAAGGGGCTAATGGATTTTCCCGTGATTGCAGAAGGGCATCGTAATAATAATTTTTGCCATCATGTGCTCGGTCTTTGTATTTTTCTGGGCCTTGGTGATCAAACCAGAAAAAATGGTTCCAGCGTTGTAAAAGGGTTTCATACCAGCCTGCCGCATCAAGGTTACTTGCGGATAGGTATTTTTCCAGCGCATACCAGTCAGGTAAATCCTTAATATTTCGGATAATCCTTTTGCCGCTGTCGGCAGACACAACCATTTCAATATATCCTTTTTTAATATAGCTATGTGATTTTAGCCAACCTCTTTAGATATTCTTTTCTTCTCTCTTTGAAGGCAATATCTGCTTGTATTGCATAATGTAATTTGCGGAATGCTCTCTCTGCCGCGTCCAAACTGATTCTGATCGGCTCGCGATTATGAGGCAGAGGATGGTCCAAAAGTTCCCAAATCAGGGTTTCAGCCAAAGTTGTATCTTCAACATTCCGATAGCGATGGATTTCCCAATCACCCCAAGGTCTTTTTTGATACACATCCTCTGGCTTAGCGTATTCGATCTCTATCTTTATTAATCCCGGTTTATCAGGATGCGTTAGTAGGCAGATGATGCCTGCATTTAACATTTTTCCGATTTCCTCAGGGGTTCTTTTGCCCATACCGCACTCGGGACAACCTTCGCCTTCTGCTACTAGGGCGGATCGCGTTCGCCACTCATGGCCGTTGCTGCATCGAAATTTAGATTTTCCACTCTTGCTTGTCACATAGCCTAAAAGAGTAATATCACGGCCTTCTAGACGCTTTTTTATTGAAGCTGTGCAGGCATAAACATGATCTGGCAAAGGTGTTGGCGGTTGCTCTGACCAAAGACCTGCGTTCTTCGCGGCTTCTAAACTTTGTTGTACTTCGTCCCAACTCATTTGCATAACTTCAATCCCACCTTGGTATGGGATGTCAGAGAATTTTGATGATTTCCAAAATGCACGCTCGGCCCTATATGGGTCAGGGACAGCATGGTATTCTTTTAACTCCCATTTTTGGCCGGTTTCTTTAACAACACGGCCTGCGTACTTGGCGAAATCTCTGTTGTGCTGAGCCAATCGCTTTTTCGGCTCAAGGACAGTGACCCCTATCTTGTAAAGATTGGGATCAGATGGATGTGTCAATACATAAATATAACCGGGTTTCATCACCATCAAGTCCTGCAATTTAACGAGGTATCATGAAGGAAAGCATAAATTCTTTCAATGTTTAGGTCTGCCGGTTTTAATCCGCAACAAGGATTCAAACTGTGTCGCCTTTTTATGCTGGGATGATGGATTTTGCCAAAAACCTTATGCAGAAAGGCTTTCAAGGCCAAGGCGTTCTCGCATAGGCAGGGGGATAATTTGACAGGCCAGCACGATTTCAGCCTTATACTGGGTTCGCAAGGTGTCAAGTTTGTGACGCCAAAGCTTCATCCAAAATAATCCAACATCATCCAAAAACACTAGGAAAACCAAGGGTTTTGGCGCATAATACGCCCAAGGCCGTCTTGT
The DNA here is from genome assembly GCA_964654245.1 of uncultured Pseudobdellovibrionaceae bacterium. Classification (GTDB taxonomy): domain Bacteria; phylum Pseudomonadota; class Alphaproteobacteria; order Micavibrionales; family Micavibrionaceae; genus UWPOB-MICAV1. Next base: position 23,792 of record CAZZGO010000008.1, read on the forward strand.
CTAATCCCATGTTGTCTAAAGTCTGTGGGGGTAGATTTGGGGGTATAAGCAACCTTAGGAAAAAAATATACCCCCAGATATGAAGCTTACCGCTAAAAAATGTGAAACGGCCAAAAGGGAGATTGATGGGGTCAAAATCTTCGATGGAGGTGGCTTATTCCTTGAATTGCATAAAAATGGTGCAAAATACTGGCGTTATAAATACCGCCTATTAGGCAAGGAAAAGACATTGGCTTTGGGGGTATAACCGACCATTACCGAGATTTCCTGATGCTGCCCATTTAGATAACTCGACGCTACGTTCTTTGTTAGCCGCTTCGTATCTAAGCATCCGAGCCTCATCAAGGGACACTTTCAATAATTTGAAATAGTCTTCCATTATAGAATCCTAAAGTTGGAGATGAACAGTAATATAATACGGAATGGGCCACTATAGGTCGCTTGTATATAAATGAAAGAATACTTCGTTCGGCGGCACGAAAACCGTTAAAGGAATGATCATCTATCTCAATATCAAGACGCAAACTGCAGATGCAAACGTCTGTTCTGTTTTCCTTTATTTTCGATTTTTGTTACGTTGATCGAGCCGATCTCTCCGGTTCTGCGAACATGTGTGCCGCCGCAAGGTTGAAGATCAATCGGCGTTTCCGATGATCCAATATGAACAAGGCGCACGCGCCCGGTGCTCGTAGGCGGCTTAACGGACATGGTGCGCACGAGGGAAGGGTTCGCGGCCAGTTCTTCATCCGTGATCCAGCGATAAGATATCTGATGATCTTCAGCAATCAGGTGACGGAGCCGGGTTGTTAATTCAGCCGGGTCATAAGCCCCGGTCGGGATATCAAAATCAATTCGGCTTTTTTCGGCACCGATCTGGTTGCCGGTGGCATATCCTGTGGTCAGGGAACATATCAGGTGCATGGCGGTGTGCATGCGCATATGACGGTGCCGTATCTCCCAGTTTATTTGACCCGTGATAACGTCGCCTAAAGCGGGCAGGGGGTCTCCGGCCTGTGGCAGGTGCAGAATATCATCAGGTGTCTCGCCCTTCTGAGTGGCGGTAATGCGTGTTACGCCGTGCGCGCCTGTCAGGACGCCAATATCCCCCGGTTGTCCCCCGGATGTGGCATAAAAAGCACTGGCTGATAACCGAATACCCTGTGCGTCGGCACGTATGACGTGAGTTGAAAATATTTGCGTATAGGCGTCTTCTAGAAAAAGTTTTTGAGTGCTGGCCATATCAAGTTTCGGAGATACAGATTATTTTTCCCAAAGCGGAGCCTTTAACACTTGCGGGATCAAACATCCAAAGTCGGCGGTGATCCTGTTATGTATCCAGATCCAAAATCGTTTAAAGATGCTTCTTGTACAAGTGGCATGTCTGATCCTAAATCAGAGGCACCAAAGGCTCTTTCCGGATCATTGCTGGGCCCCCCATTTGGGCCTTCTGTTCCAAATCCTCCGGCTGTCGCTTCTGCAAAATCAGAGGCACCAAAAGCTCTTTCCGGATCATTGCTGGGACCCCCATTGGGGCCTTCTGTTCCAAACCCCCCAGCTGTTGCCTCTTTAAAATCAGTTACGGCCAGATGCTGAGCGGCATCATGATTTGAGGGAAGAATGTGGTCACTTTGACCATGTTCCAAACCTACGAGTTTTTCATGTATACCATCGACTTGTGCGCTCAATTTATCAAAATTATCTTTCATCTCTATGGCTAAATTGACGGCACCAATACCTGTCGCAATGCGTGCGCCATGAAAAAGGGCAAGATTAGGATCTTTTTTTGCCATCGTGACAGCGGCGTATCCCGTTGCCAGACCTGCCCCTATACACAAAGCTGTTTCGGCAGCACCCTCAAATTCTGGTGAGATGCCTAAATTGAGTTCATTGATGGCTAAGTCAGCAAGTTTTTCTGATCCTGCATATCCAATATAGGTTCCGGCAATTCCGCCCACAATTTGTCCCGCGAGAGGAGGGATTCCTGGTTTTTTTTCATCCGTCATGACGCATCCTCAAAATATAAATTTCTTTAAGGTTCTCTTGTTGATCTTGTTTTTGAACGTACCACATTTTTGCCTCTTTCGGGTAGAGATTTAAGGCCTCCCCAAAGTCTGGAAAATATACCTTGGTCACTTTCTATATCAAGATATAGAGGCGGAACAACTGTTCTCTCAAAGCTGGTTTTGGCATCAGCCGAGGGTTCAAACCCAGCCCATCCGGAGCCAGTAGGTCTGTTTTCAGTGAGTGTCCTTAATGAGGGCTCTTCTGCTGATAGTCCGGGTATCTGAATTTCATGTCCGTTTTCATCAAACACACATAAAAAATTTTCTGATCTATTGTTTATCAATCGACGAAGGGTTTGATCCCAAGCATTATTCATATCCGGGGTTCCTATATCAAAAGATAATTTTGTTATATAGGGCTTGGGGATATGTGCGTTTTTTTGGTTTAATAATCCATGCACTTCATAAGCTTCTGCCGTGATTTCTGAAAATTGGCGTTGAAGGGCATCAAAGTATGGAATCTGCCGGGGGGGTGTACCCGCGTCTAATTGGTATCCTGTGAAGTGGCATATAAAACGATTTCTTTCATCTTTTAAGGATAACAGCTCTCGTACCCCAAAAGTATAATTTTCATTGTGGCATTCCAAAAATAATAATTTCTTTTGAGCGTTAATCGCCTCTGTGGCAACCGCCCGAGCTAATGTCCCGATCGGATTAGACGGCTGAACATAAAAGCCGTAATCTCCCTCTATTTGATGAAGCCGGGTATAAAAGAAAGTTTTTATCATATTGTGGCCTCAGGTTTGTTCTTGGGCTCACCTTCTTTACACCGTCTTTTCCACCAAAATGATCTTTCAATACCATCTTTAATAGGGAATCCTTGCTGATAGAATCCCTCCTGACCATTTAAATGTGTTAAACGATAAATTAAATTACTTGATAAGATTCTTTGATAAAATAGTGAGGCAACTTGTAATCTTTTATCAATCTGCTCGATAGATTCGCGGCTAGAGTCATATTTTCCTGCGGCGTTTACGGCATCTGCATGGTAATCTTTTAATTTTTTCTCGTGATAATCTTTACCTTTATCCTCTATCCAATCAAAGAATTTACCAACGAAGGTTTGTTGAGCCCACTGACGATGTTGTTCTTTGGCTCTTTCTAAATGCCTGCTTTCAGATTCATATGCTTCTTGTCTGTTTTTGCTCTCCTTACCCCAGGCTCTTTTTCTGCGTTCTAACTCAGAAATGGCGTTATGTAGTCCAACAAAAAGTACATATTGAAATAGGGATTCAATATTTTCCGGACTAAATTTTTTTGCCGTTTCGTCATAAGCCGTCACTGTTGTACGCATTGAACAAACATCCGGATGGTCTATGATTTGTCCAAACTGACTTCTGATTAAATTGGCAATGACGCCTTCTTTGTCATTATAGCCAGATGAATCATGGGAATTGATTTGAAACTGGGCGTTAACACCAGCCTGAAGCGCGTTCGTTTTTAAATCTGGGTTTTGTGATAACCAGGCGGAAATAACATCCCCTTTTGTGACACCAAAAACAACAGGGGTTAAGCCATGTCCAAATGCATATTCATTCGGATCGGTCAGTTGATCTGATAAACGCTCACTTCTACGTTCAAGGGCGGATTTAAGTATCCCTTGGATATCATTAGATTTTATTTTGCTTTTTAATCCTCGGTGATTATTGGCATCGACTTTTTGAGTAACTTCTGCGCCATCAACAAGAACAACAAATCCATCACACTCAGACAGTCTATCAATAACTTCGTCAACTTGATTTACGTTGGTTTCATCTGCTTGGTGTAAAAACCCACCTGGAAAATCGATGATTTCGACTTTCAGTTCTTCTCTGGTTGGGCCAATGCCGGCCGTGGCGAGGGACCATGGATACACAGTCATTTCTGTACTGCCTTGTCCAAAATCTCCCTCTAATAAATTTTCATATCTTTTTGACAACTCTCCTTTTTTGCGTCTATCTGCGAGTTCAAAATCAACGCCATAGGCAGAATTGCTGAGGTCGTCTGTTAAAACACCGTATAGACCGGCAAGGTAAGCGGTTTTACCGGCGCCTGAGGGGGCTAATATGGCTATTTTCATGTGATGCTCCTGATTAGTTGTGCTCTTTCACTTTGGGATATTTCTTTAATCTCGCCCTTTATTTTTGCTAACCTGTCGACCTCTGCGGGCATGTTAAGTCGTTCGTAAATGGACTGTAGTCGTTCTACGAGTTGCGGCGTATGTGGCAATATAGAGGCTGTAATATCTTCTATGTGCCTAATTTGATTTAAAGCAAATTCTTTACTGGGTAGTTCAGCTAACGCCTCGCACATCCTGATGGCGGTCGGAATGCCAATATCTGGCCTATCTAAAATGAGCGCGTTTAATGTTATCTGGTAGTTGCCAATGATATTTTTAACCGTTTCAGAAACTTCCTTATTTTCACCTGTGCTAGCAAGATACTTTGATAGTACGCTAGGAAGTTGAGGTGTTTTTCCGAAGTTTGAAAGATAGTACATATCTGCAATACCAACAGCGATAAGGGATAATGTTTCCCCGATATCTTGGGTTTGTGCTGAAACTTTGCCAAAGAAGATGTTTTGCATGAAAGAATTTTTCCCCATGGGGAAACCGAATAGGTCTCCATGAATGGAGAACTCTGTTTCAGATGCAGGCTCGACCCTTAAAATCAATGTTGGGATGTTCGAATTCCAGGCATGTAGTTCTGATGAAACCCAACTACCCGTTTCGGCATTAGGATTCCATACACCGGTAGGATGATGTATCGGGGTGCCTTCTAAGGTATATTGTGAAATATACCGATTCATGTGCGATTCAATATTTTGCCGAACTGGTCTACTTCCATTTGATATTTGCACATACAAACGAAGCGAAGTTAAATTCGGATAATCCTTTGCATAGGGATCATGGACATAGCAACTGTCAGGAGATCCATTAAAAACTCTTGTTAAGCTTTTAAATGAGCGATCCTCTTTGTCTCGCTGATTTTGGTGCATTCTGTCTTGAAGGCGGCGAGCATAGGCAAGTTCCGCTTCATTCTGCTCCCATATGAACCGGGCTTTTCTTAAGTCGAGGTCTTCACTAAACCTGAGTTGAGTATCCCCTCTGTCTTGCTCATATCGAACTTGCCGTTCTTTTCGGTCTTCTTCATTTTGCTTGCGAGCATAATGGCCGTTAATCAGGCTCGAAACGGCGTTTAAGGCGGCACCGATTGCAATGACGACGGTGGGAGTTATCACGGGATCTACAGGCATAAAACCTCTCTTCCGTTAGACAGCTAAAGGTAAATATTAGGAAAGGGGGGAAAATATATTTACATATTTTATAGTAAAGCCCACGCTATTTCCATAGGCGAATAAAAACATAATTCTTATAGAAAGTCCAAAAAAAAATTTGAAGATTCTCGCATTAAAGAATTAATACGATATGGCTGATGCTTTTATATTGCCCAACAATTTGGGGTGTTTATTTTTTAAAGATACGAAGTTTGATATCCCAATAACACTTCATCAAACATAAGTGCAGAGATTTAAGATGACATTCACTGTGAGTGACATTCATTAAATAAAAATGGCTCCCCGGGACGGGATCGAACCGCCGACCAAGTGATTAACAGTCACCTGCTCTACCGCTGAGCTACCGAGGAATACCGCCAAACGTTTTAAGGTTATTACCCGGGGGCTGTCAACTGCTCAAAATCATTCTGACCTGCCAATGAGGCCATGAAGCGGATTGGGTGGGGTCGATATGGGCTAAAATCTGTGGATAAGCGGGCTAAATGAAACCAAAACAGAGGCTTCTGGGTTGTGAGGGGAAACAGGGGGGGTATCCTATGCCCCATGCGCCACGTCTGTCACCCGCGCAGAGCCTTGTTATGCCTCCTGATGATTATCTGCGTGGGGCTGGGCGTCTGTATGTCCGAAAAGGGAATGGCGCAGGATATCCCCCCGGCCAGTGACCCATCCCGCATACGCGAGCAAATCGCGCCTGCCCCCGAAATGCCCCGCGCCACTATTAACATTCCAGCACCTTCGGAGCCCGAGGGGATGCCCGTGCCAGAAGGGGCGGAAAAATATCTTTTCACGCCCAGCCGAATTGAGGTGTCTGGCGTGCGATATTTGGATCCTGAGAAAATAAAATCCATCACAGACCCTTATGCGAACCGGGAAATGGCGGTGATTGATTTGTATGCCGTCGCCCAGCGCATAACGCGTCTTTATCAAGATTCTGGGTATTTGCTTTCCCGTGCCATCATCCCCCCGCAGGAGATAGAGAATAATCAGATTGTTCGTATCGAGGTCATCGAGGGATATATCGCCGACATTTTGACGCAAGGGAAGAATTACCCCGCTTTTCCTGTCCGGCAGATGATGGATCAATTAAAGGACGGCACCCCTTTGAACATTCATATGCTGGAGCGGCAACTTTTGTTGCTGGATCAACTGCCCGGCGTGTCTGTTCGGGCTGTGTTACTGCCGCTGGATGCCGTTCAGGCGCAGGATGTCGAAGCGGGCGGCGTGGCCTTAAATTTAATTTTTGACGAAGATCCTGACCAGTATATGGCCACCGTCGATAATTATGGATCAAAATTTGTGGGGCCGTGGCAGGCAGGGGTTCAAGCGGAAATGGCTACGCATTGGCCCTATCTTGCCGAAACATCTTTATCCTTTCAGACTGCGGCACAGACACATGAATTAAAATTCTTATCCGCCGAACAGTCCATTCCCCTAAGCTCAGATGGATTAAGGCTAGTGGGTGCGCTGGATTATAGCCGGTCTGAGCCGGGATATACACTTGACCCTAGTGATGTGTTCTCACGCTATCGTTCTGCGCGGTTAGGGGTGGAATATCCCTTTATTCTCTCTCGTGAACATGTGCTGGAGGGGTTTACATTTCTTGAGGTCAAGAATGTTGAGAGCACGTTGCTGTCGCTCCCGTTTTATGATGATCGGTTGAGGGTTTGGCGCGGCGGTGTTCGGTATCAGGATACATATGGCCGGGGCGAAACCAAAATAGATGTGACTGTGTCCCGCGGCATGGATGCACTGGGGGCACGTCCCGCAGGTGTCTTGAATTTATCACGTGCCCAAGGCAAGCCAGATTTTACCACACTGGATGTAAATCTCCGGCGGCGCCAGAATCTGTCGGAGGATTGGGAAATGCGGCTGGGCTTAAGTGGGCAAATGGCGTCTGCGCCCTTGTTGTCATCCGAAGAATTCGGGTTCGGGGGTATTGCCCGGGGCCGGGGGTATGACCCGTCTGAAATCACTGGCGATAACGGGATCAGTGGCTCTCTTGAACTTGTGTACACCGGGATACATCTGGACACGGATTATCTGACCACCGCCTCTATTGAACCTTTTGCGTTTTATGACGCTGGAAAAGTTTGGAACCGGGATCAAGGCGGGCGTGCCTTATCTGCGGCTTCGGCGGGCGTGGGTACCAGGATATCACTTGAAAACCGGGTTTTTGTCACGGGTGCGGTGGCCTTTCCGTTAACCCGTTCAGCCGCTAACCCGCCTTATGGCAACGGCAGTAACCCCAGATTCCTTTTGGGTCTTCAGGTACAGTTTTAATTTTTTCTTAACAAACGTCTTTAAATTTAAAAAAATGAAGGGGGGGTATTACCCCGTTCATTCGCCTTATCCCCATATTGTGGTATGATGTTTGCTGAATACAGGCGTA
>CAZZGO010000009.1:0-30741 GCA_964654245.1 uncultured Pseudobdellovibrionaceae bacterium
TAGAGAGAATGACTGAAAGCAAAGAAAAAGAATCCGGCGAAAAGAAAACCTTAAGTCTCAAGGGGGGAACCTTAAGCCTGAAGGGGGGGAATACGTCAGGCCGCCCCATGACCACGCAAGGTGCCACGGTTGAGGTGCGCCGCGACCGCTCTGCGCGTCCCGTGGCAAGTTCGGTGCCTGTAAAAGAAACACCGTCAGCCCCGTTGACGCAAAATGCTGAGCTGAGAAACCTCACCACTGAAGAGCGTGAAGCCAGAGCCAGAGCCTTGAAAGAGGCTTTGGCTGAAAGTGATAAGAAAAAGCCGCTCTATGAACAACCTGTTGGTGGCAAGGTCACACGCGCCGCCCCCATCACGACTGAAAGCAAAGAAGACGAGGCGCGCCGCAAGGAACTGGAGGAGCTTCAGCGCATCGAAGCCGAAGAAAAACGTAAATCCGCCGCTCTTGAAAAACAGGGTCAAGATCAATTCCGCGCCATGCCCATCCGCACCACTCAGGATGAAGAACTCTCCAGCTACCGGGATCGGAATAAAAAAGCCCCGAGAAGCACGCGCGGGGACGAAGACGATACCCGTAGCAATTCCCGCCGGGGTGGAAAACTCACGGTCACGCAGGTTCTAAATGAACAATATGAACGTGAGCGGGAAATGTCTTTAGCGGCACGTCGCCGGGCACAGGAAAAAGCCCGCAAAGCCGCCATGGGACCCAAAGAAACGGCACAAAAAATTCTACGTGAAGTGATCATCCCTGAAACGATTACAGTTCAAGAACTTTCGAACCGTATGGCCGAGCGTGGGGCAGATGTAATTAAATCCCTGATGAAATTGGGGGTCATGGCCACGATCAACCACACGATCGATGCCGATACGGCGGAACTGATCGTCAGTGAATTTGGTCACACGTTTAAACGCGTGACGGATGCTGATGTCGAAGATAACCTCAACCGTTTAGACATGGACACATCCGAAGGCATGGTTGCCCGTCCGCCGGTCGTCACCATCATGGGTCACGTCGATCACGGAAAAACGTCCCTTCTGGATGCTATGCGTTCCACCAATGTTGTATCAGGCGAAGCTGGCGGCATCACCCAGCATATTGGTGCCTATCAGGTCACCCTGCCCTCAGGGGCAAAAATTACGTTCCTGGACACACCCGGCCATGCCGCGTTCACGGAAATGCGCGCCCGCGGTGCCAATGTAACCGATATCGTCGTGCTGGTTGTGGCGGCCAATGACAGTATCATGCCGCAAACAATCGAAGCGATTAACCACGCCAAAGCAGCGAAAGTACCGATCATCGTGGCGATTAATAAAATTGACCTGCCCGATGCCAATCCGTCCAAGGTAAAACAGGATCTTCTCTCCCATGAAATTGTGGTCGAAGATATGGGCGGTGATACGCAGGTGGTCGAAATATCGGCGAAAAAACGTATCAATCTTGACAAGCTGGAAGAAACAATTCTGCTTCAGGCAGAAATTCTGGAACTCAAAGCTAATCCATCGAAACCAGCCATGGGTGCCGTGGTGGAATCAAAAATGGAAACCGGCAGAGGTTCTGTAGCAACCGTTCTGGTTCAATCCGGAACGCTGAAGGTCGGCGATATTTTCGTGGTCGGGTCAGAATGGGGACGCGTGCGCGCTCTGTATGACGACAAAGGCGCATCAATTAATTCTGCTGAGCCGGGGAAACCTGTCGAAGTTTTAGGCCTTCAAGGCACACCGGATGCCGGGGATGTACTCAATGTCGTTGAAAACGAAGCCAAAGCACGTGAAGTCGCCAGCTACCGCGCCCGCAAAAAACGCGAAAAACTCAATGTCACCTCTGCCAAAGGCGGCATGACATTGGATGATATGCTGGCCGCCGCCAAAGAAGCCGGCGCGCGCCAAACACTCCCCGTACTCATCAAAGGTGACGTGCATGGATCGGTCGAAGCGATTATCGGGTCACTCAACAAAATGGCCGAAGAAAACACGGAAATCGGGGTGCATGTTTTGCACTCTGGCGTAGGAGCGATTACAGAATCAGATATCACGCTGGCCAAAGCCTCTAAGGCCGTCATCATCGGGTTCAACGTCCGCGCCAATGCTCAGGCACGCCAGCAAGCCGAACGGGATGGCGTTGATATCCGTTATTACAACATCATCTATAACGTCATAAATGACGCGAAGGCTATTTTGTCCGGCATGCTCTCCCCCACACGCCGGGAAGAATATTTGGGTCAGGCCTCTGTCCGCCAAGTCTTCAATATCACCAAGGTTGGAAAAATTGCCGGGTGTATGGTCACGGCGGGTGTCGTCAAACGCGGCGCGAAAGTGCGTCTGCTCCGCGACCATGTTGTCATTCACGAAGGTACGCTCAAAACCCTCAAACGCTTCAAGGACGAAGTCAAGGAAGTCAAAGAGGGCATGGAATGCGGTATGGCCTTTGAAAATTATGACGACCTCAAGGATAACGATGTGATCGAATGTTACGAGATCATCGAAGAAGCCAGAACATTAGCGTAACGTAACCAAGAGGAGTGTGTAAAATGCCTAAAGAACTGACAATAGATGATTTTAGAGAAGCCGCAGGTAAATCAATTTTTCCAATTCGGTTTAATGACAAAGGTGAAGTCATTGATCTGGAGATAGCAGATTTTTCAGGTGACGTAACACCAAAACATTTAAATGAGACGCCCAGATTTACTTACCCAGATGGTGCCGATGCTCAACCTACCTTCATTTGCGAGTAACATTAATTAGCTAACTAACGCCCATGTCACATAAACCTTCAGGTCCGACCCAGCGTCAATTGCGTGTGGGGGAACAACTTCGGCATATTATCGCCGAAACGTTGATCCGTGGCCATTTTCACAACCCTGTCTTGTTAGATGCAGGTAAAGTGACCGTGACTGAAGTACGCGTGGCACCTGACCTGAAGAATGCAACGGCCTATGTCATGTCACTGGGTGGTGAAGACATGGATATCCTCATCCCTGCGCTCAATGACTGCGCGCCGTATTTTCAAGGGGAAATCAACCGTAAGACGGAAATGAAGTTCACGCCTAAATTAAAATTCAAAATTGATGACAGTTTTGAAAAAGTAGAGCGGCTTGATTCTATCCTCAATAACCTCACCTATTCCAAAGAAAATTAAATGGGTCGTCGCAAAAAAGGCCTGAAATTAAATGGCTGGATCAATCTAAATAAACCCAGCGGCATCACCTCGACGCAGGCCTTGAATATCGTGCGTCGTGCCCTTGATGCCCAAAAAGCCGGTCACGCCGGAACGTTAGATCCTCTGGCAACGGGCGTTCTTCCCCTAGCACTGGGCGAAGCAACAAAAACTATCCCTTATATTCAGGATGCCTATAAAACCTATCACTTCACGGTGACATGGGGACAACAACGCACAACCGATGATTCTGAAGGAGATGTGCTAACAACCTCAGATCTTCGTCCATCGTCGGATGACATTCAGGCTCTGCTCCCCCAGTTTACTGGTGACATCACGCAAATCCCACCGCAATTTTCAGCGATTAAAATCGACGGTCAGCGCGCCTATGATCTGGCGCGCGAAGGCGAAACCGTGGATATCAAACCCCGCCAGGTTTTTGTTGAATCCATACAAATCGATGCCCACAGGGCAGATCAGACGGATTTTACCTGCACCTGTGGCAAGGGCACTTATGTGCGCTCCATCGCCCGGGATTTGGGCACAAAACTCGGCTGTGGGGGGTATATTTCACGACTTGAACGTGCCGCCGTAGGCCCTTTTTCCTTAATTTCGGCGATTCCGCTGGACTTTTTCCGGGATTTGGGCGAAAACCCAGACCTTGGCTCTATTCTGCTTCCGGTTCAGACCGCGCTGGACGACATCCCGGCACTGGCCTTGAACGACGGAGAAGCAGGACGGATCAGACAGGGGCAGTCCCTGATGTTTGTTTCTAGACCGGATATTGAGCGTTTATCGCACGCCGGATTTGATTTGAACATCCCGGAAACTGCCGTGGCCATCACTTCCCACGGGAAGGCCGTGGCCATCGTCACAGTGAGCGGCGCCGAAGTGCATCCGGTCAAGATTTTAAACGTCTAATCAGAAAAGGAGAACCCGATGTCGATATCTGCAGAAAAGAAAACAGAAATCATTACCGGCAATGCTGTTAAAAAAGGCGATACCGGATCACCCGAAGTTCAAATTGCCCTGCTTACAGCTCGGATTAATGATTTGTCTGGACACATGTCCACCCACCAGAAAGATTTCAGCTCACGTCGCGGCCTGTTGAAAATGGTCGCACAACGCCGGACGCTTTTGGATTATCTAAAACGCAAGGATGAAGCACGTTACAAAGCTGTGCTGGAGAAAAACGGCATCCGCCGCTAAAAATTTTAAAAAGCCGCCCTTGAATGGGCGGTTTTTGTTTTATCACGTTGTGTATTACAGGTGTTTTCATGCGTTTTGCCTCGGTCGCGTTGAGTGTTGCTTTTGTTAGTGCCGTTCAAGCTCAGGGTTTAACCCCGCCCCCGCTTCAGCCCTCTGCTAAAAATATTGCCGAACAGTGTGTGGATGCGTGGGATAGCGCGCGTTGCCACCAAACGCTCAGGGCAGAAAATAGGAAATTCGTCTTACATTACGCAGGCATTCTCAGCGAGGCAGATCACCATCTTCCGGCAGAACGTGTTCGTAATTTTTGTGAATCAGCCATCGCACCGAAAGTCCAGAAATCAGATTCGGTCATTCTGGGCGAGAGCTTTAAAGTATGCCTAAAAGCCATGGAGCATGAAGCTAAAGTAACCAGCTTAATGCCCAACCCCTTGCATCTTGAAATCATGATTTATCCCGGAGCCTGTCTGTCTGGAGATAGGGACATGTGTAAGAATTTAAGCGAGGGATTAAGACGTCGGCATTTAGGCAGGTCAATTTAAAAAAGCCGCCTCATCAGGCGGCTTTTTGATGATCCAGCGCATAGCGTTTGATAATTTTAAGCCCGTCCATTTCAAACACTACGGGGACACCCGTTTCCATTTCGGCCTTGTTGATGCTCTCCGGTGTTTCGGCGCCTAAAATAATCAACAATGCACGAAGTGAGTTGCCGTGCGCCGCCACCAGAATATTCTTTTTCTTTTCCATCAACGGCTTAATCTGGTCGTTAAAATAAGGTCGCACCCGGTTTTCCACCACATCCTGAAGACATTCCCCCCCGGGTGGACGTACATCATAAGAACGTCGCCAGATATGCACCTGTTCGTCGCCATATTTGGCCCTGGTCTCGTCTTTGTTTAGCCCCGTGAGATCACCATAATCCCGCTCCCGTAAATCATCATGTTTAATGAGCGGAAGATTACCCTGCCCAGACTCACGTAGGGCAATTTCGGCGGTGTGATACGCACGTTGAAGCGTGCTGGTGAACACCTGATCAAACTGGATCCCGGCATGCTTCAGCCTCTCGCCTGCACCCTTGGCTTCGGCGCGCCCGAGATCTGATAAATCAATGTCATGAAAACCCGTAAAGCGGTTTTCAAGGTTCCACTGGGATTGTCCGTGACGCAATAAAACAAGGTAATTCATGAGGTTACATTTCCTTTGACATTAGATAGTGATAATGCCATTAATCAGGTCGCGTGAAAAGGGCGCATGTTGGCCGAAAAGGGATACGGTTGACTGTTAAACACTTGGCATAGAAAAAAGCAAAAGTCTTTAATTGTCCACCGCCTCCCCCTTAAAATGACCACACGGTTACTCGCAAGCGTGCCAGCGCCCGGCTCACGCTTTTTTGGCTATTTGTCATCTCAGGAGAAAAATAATGCCTTTAAAAGGTTTTCTGAAAACACTTGGCTTTGGATCAGATGCGGCAGAGCAGACCTCTCCCGCGCACATGAAAGGAACGAACTCTATGTTTAAAGTATTCCGTAAGGAAATTGATTTCGCAGGCAAAAAACTTGTCCTAGAAACCGGTAAAATCGCCCGTCAGGCCGACGGAGCCGTGATGGCAACGCTGGGAGGAACTACGGTTCTGTGTACAGCGGTCGCCGCCAAATCCGTCAAAGATGGCCAGGATTTCTTCCCGCTGACGGTGAATTATCAAGAAAAAACATTCGCGGCGGGCAAAATCCCGGGTGGCTTTTTCAAACGCGAAGGACGCCCTTCGGAAAAAGAAACACTGGTGTCCCGTTTGATCGACCGTCCCGTGCGTCCGTTATTCCCGGAAGGTTTTTATAACGAAGTTCAGGTCACAGCCACCGTGCTGGCGCATGACATGGAAAATGATCCGGATATCGTATCCATGATCGGGGCTTCGGCCGCGTTGACATTATCTGGCGTGCCGTTTATGGGCCCCATGGGGGCCGCCCGCGTCGGTTACAAAAACGGTCAATTCTTATTGAACCCCACTCTAGAAGACATGAAAACCTCTGAGCTTGATCTAGTTGTCGCCGGTACGCTGGAAGGTGTTCTGATGGTGGAATCCGAAGCCAAAGAACTTTCTGAAGAAACGATGCTGGGTGCCGTCATGCATGGTTGGAAGGGATTTCAGCCCGTTATCAAGGCGATCATTGAACTCGCCGAAATGGCCGCCAAGGATGCGTGGGATGTCCCAGAAAAAGCGCCTGAGCTGGTAAAACTGGCTGAAGGACTTAAAGCCAAGTTTGAAGAGGACGTCCGCAAGGCCTACAGCATCAAAGACAAACAACAACGCTATGCCGCAAAAGATGCGGTTAAAAAAGCGGCGATGGAAGCATTTGTGAATCCAGATGCCGGATTGACGAAAGAAAAAGTGGCCGCGGAACTCTCGAACCTCGAAGCCCATGTCGTACGCTGGAATATCCTGAAAACTGGATCCCGTATTGATGGACGCGACACAAAAACGGTACGCCCGATTGTGGCCGAAGTGGGGATTCTGCCCCGCGCGCACGGTTCTGCCTTGTTTACACGCGGTGAAACCCAAGCACTGGTCGTAACCACATTGGGCACGGGTACGGATGAACAAGTGATTGATGCTCTCGAAGGTGAATATCGCTCCCGGTTTATGCTTCATTACAACTTCCCGCCTTACTCGGTCGGTGAATGTGGACGCATGGGCTCCCCCGGACGCCGCGAAATCGGTCACGGAAAACTGGCATGGCGCGCCATTAACCCGCTTCTCCCAGAGGCTGAAAAATTCCCTTATACCATTCGCACTGTATCTGAGATCACAGAATCTAACGGGTCATCTTCAATGGCAACCGTATGCGGCACATCGCTTTCGATGATGGATGCAGGGGTTCCGCTGGCACGTCCGATTGCGGGTATTGCCATGGGACTCATCAAGGAAGGCAATGAATTTGCCGTTCTGTCCGATATTCTGGGCGATGAAGATCACCTCGGCGACATGGATTTCAAGGTTGCCGGAACCGACAAGGGTGTGACATCCCTTCAGATGGATTTGAAAATCACATCTATCAATGAACAGATCATGAAAATCGCCCTCGATCAGGCTAAAGGCGGACGTATCCATATTCTGGGTGAAATGGCCAAAGCACTGACCGAAGCCAGAGGAGAATTGTCAAAACACGCCCCGCAAATCGTAACACTTAAAATCCCAACAGACAAAATCCGGGATGTTATCGGTACGGGCGGCAAGGTCATTCGCCAAATCGTTGAAGACACGGGCGCCAAAATCGATATCGATGATGATGGCACGGTTAAAGTCTCTTCAACGAATGCTGACTCCATTGAAAAAGCCGTGAATATCATTCGCGGCATCACCGAAGAACCAGAAGTGAATAAAATTTACGCCGGAAAAGTCGTGAAAATCATGGATTTTGGTGCCTTCGTAAACTTTATGGGCGCCAAAGATGGTTTGGTTCACATTTCCGAACTGGCCGACCAGCGCGTTGCCAAAACATCTGATATTGTCTCCGAAGGCCAAGACGTCAAAGTCATGGTGGTTGGGTTTGATGATCGCGGCAAAATTAAATTATCTATGAAACGCGTCGATCAAGCCACAGGCGAAGCCCGTGAGCCCGCCCCGCGTGAACGCGGTGATGATGACGGCGATGACCGTGGTGATCGCGGTGAACGCCGGGAACGCCGCCCCCGCCGGGACAGAAACTAAGAAACCTCTTTATCTCATCCCCGCCGCGGCGGGGATGAGTGTATTAAGGATAAACATGACCCTTAAACTCCCCAAAGTAATCGGACATAGAGGCGCAGCAGGCTATGCGCCGGAAAACACCCTTGCCTCTATTCGCGCTGCCGCTGACCTTGGGGTCAAGTGGGTGGAACTGGATGTAAAACTGACGAAAGATAATATACCAATCATCTTTCATGATGATGATCTTATGCGTACCACAGGTGTAGCAGGGCTTGTGGCCGAGACATCCTATGCAGATATCCGTGAACTTGATGTGGGAAGCTGGTACGGAGAGAGTTTTATAGGCACGCCTATCCCGACTCTCGAAGAAGCTGTCGATGTGCTGTTTGAACTGGGTTTGGGATTAAATCTTGAAATTAAACCCTGCCCCGGCCGTGAAAAAGATACAGCCGAAATCGCGGTCGATTACCTGTCCCGCATATGGGATGAACGGGATAATCTTCTGATCTCCTCGTTTCAACATGTCTCGCTTGAGGCGGCGCGGGATTTAGCCCCGGATATGGCGCGCGGTTATCTGATGGGGGGCAGTCTGCCGGATAACTGGCAGGAGATGGCAGATTATCTTGAAGCCAGCACTCTCAATATCGGAAGCCGTCTTGTCACACCTGATATTGTGGAACAGGTGATGGATACAGGCCGCCCCCTGTTGGTCTATACCGTTAATGATGCGATGGAAGCACGGCGTTTTCAGCACATGGGGGTCGATGGATTTTTTTCTGATACGCCTGATGTTATTTTAGAAAATCTGGTCAAATCACATTAGTCATGTTGATACATCAAAAGTTCTTTCGTAAAAGTTTTGATCAGCACGGGGCAAATTTCGACATGTCCAGGGGATGGGTCATTATCTCTTGGCGCATTGTTCCTGATAAGAAAATGCGTAGAAAATTTCATGGAAAGTGGGTAAAAATTACGCATTTAAACAAAACAATTTTTCGTGTGATCAGTTTTAATGGTCGTCTCATCGGTACACACAAATCATCAGATCCTTCAGACATTGTCATGGATTGGTCGGGTTGGGTAGAACTCAATGATTATGCCGAAGAAGTTGACCATCCACTTGACATCACCATTCAACCAGCACGCTGGTACGAGCGCGCTTTAGCACACTTGAATCATCCTGATCCTATTGCGAAGAATGATAATATTATGGGCTTGGTGTTATTTATATTGGGATTAATAATAGGAGCGTTGCTATAAAAATCAAATTTTTAACCCGCGCACCGTTCAACCTGTGCACCAACTGCGCCGAGTTTTCCGACAATATTCTCATACCCACGTTCCAGATGATAAATCCGGTTCACATAGGTTTCGCCATCCGCCACCAGCCCCGCCAGTACAAGCGCAACTGAAGCGCGTAAATCAGTGGCCATCACTTCGGCACCCTTGAGATGCGACACTCCCCGAACCAGCGCAGAATGCCCATGAACGGTGATATCCGCGCCCATACGGCAGAGCTCGGGCACATGCATAAACCGGTTTTCAAACACGGTTTCAGTGACCATCCCTGCGCCCTGACACATGGTCAGCATGGCCATGAATTGCGCCTGAAGATCGGTGGCGAAGCCGGGGTAAGGTTCGGTCATGATATCAACGCCTTTGAGTTTCGTATCTTGACGGCGCACGAGAACATCGTCGCCCTCAGACATTATTTCCACCCCTGCCGACTGAAGGGGGGCAATCAAGGCCGATAGAAAATCCGTGCGCGTATGACGAAGACGCACATCCCCGCCTGCAAGCCCCACAGCGCACATATAGGTGCCGGTTTCAATCCTGTCCGGGACAACGTCATGCGTCGCGCCTTGAAGGGCGGAGACCCCTTGAATACGAATTTCAGGCGTACCCAGACCTTCAATTTTGGCTCCCATGGCCATCAACGCCATGCCTTGATCGACAATCTCAGGTTCGCGCGCCGCGTTCTTTAAGACCGTTTCGCCCTTGGCCAGTGTTGCCGCCATCATCAGATTTTCAGTTGCCCCCACCGAAACTTTGGGGAAAATAATCTCCGCCCCTCTCAGGCCGTCTTTGGGGGCTCTGGCTTTGATATATCCGGCTTCGATGTCGATGTCCGCGCCCATGGCCTTCAGGGCCATGATATGAAGATCCACCGGGCGTGTGCCAATCGCACAACCGCCGGGCAAAGATACTTCGGCAACGCCATGGCGCGCCAGCAAGGGTCCCAGCACTATCACGCTGGCACGCATCTTACGTACCAGATCATAGGGCGCGACATGCGACATGATGTTTTTTGCCTGAAGAATGGCGACGCCATCTTCGCGAAGCCCCACGGTCACACCAATATGTTCCAGCAATTGAGAGAGGGTTTTCACATCCCCCAATGTCGCGGGCATATTACCCAGTTGCAGGGGTTGATCCGTCAGCAAAGACGCACACATATGTTTCAGCGCGGCATTCTTGGCACCGCTGATCCGGATATCACCTTTGAGCCGTTGTCCGCCCGTGATCTTAAGTTTGTCCATCCCCGAAGGCCGGACATCCGTTTGAGGCAGAGTCACCACGTTATCGGACGTTTCTTTATAGTTTAGGGAGTGTGACACCGCGTTGCCCCATATATTTTCCGGCGCGATCGGCATAGCTGATCTCACACGGGGTTGATCCTTTGAAAAACAGAAATTGCGCGATACCTTCGTTCGCGTAAACCTTGGCCGGAAGCGGGGTCGTGTTGGAAATTTCGAGCGTCACATGACCCTCCCATCCTGGCTCTAAGGGGGTCACATTCACAATCAACCCACATCTGGCATAGGTGGATTTACCCAGACAAATGACCAGCACATCTTTGGGAATTCGGAAATATTCAACCGAGCGTGTTAGCGCAAAAGAATTCGGCGGAATAATGCAAACATCCGTGTGGCGATCGACGAAACTGGCCGGCGAAAAATTCTTGGGATCGACAATCGCATTATCGACATTGGTAAAAATTTTAAATTCCGGTGAACAGCGCGCATCATAGCCATAGGATGACAGGCCATAGGAAATGACACCCTCCCGGGTTTGTTTTTCCACGAACGGATCAATCATCCCCTGATGAAGTGCGAGATCGCGGATCTGCGTATCCGCCAGAATGCCGGGCGCCGCCGCAGAATACGCCATATCATCTTTGACCGGATGCGTTTTTACCATGTTCGTCTTTCTGTCTTTCCGTTGCCTGAATCTTTCTTTTTTTCAGGTTTTCCCGAAGCGCGTCTGCCCGGTCTTTTTCGGTCGAAGGACGGGACATACCCTTATCCGGGGGTGTTTGGAGCTGTTTTTGACCGGACATCACATTATTTTCCTGAAAACAAGGAACTATAGACGAAAAGAGCCTTGAGAAGCCAGTGTTTTTATTGTATTCACGCTTCCACGAGGGCTTTTTACCCCCCGCTGCCGTAGCTCAGTGGTAGAGCACTCCCTTGGTAAGGGAGAGGTCGAGCGTTCAATCCGCTTCGGCAGCACCATTTTTTGTTTCTATGCGTTAAACCACCACCAACTGAGCGTTATGAATTTTGATCTGGCCGTTAACGGTTTGGCCGGATGTGGTCACCATTTCCACATTCAGACGGCCATCCAGATAGGTCGTCGCGGCCGGCACTGTCATCGCGGGAGACCTTAAAATAAAACGCCGGCCGGTATTTTGGGTAAAGGATTTCATTTCGGCCCAAGGCCCCACATCGGTGGTATTACGGCGGTCAAAGCCAATGGATAACTCCGCCGCGTTTCGCAGTTCCGCCGACAGGGTGTACCAAATGCCGGTGCCAGTGTTTTCCTGAAGCACACTGACCTCAATCTCAAAATAGGCTGTTTTACCCACCAGATCAGCGGCCGTGTGACGTTGAAAAATTCGGCGCGTTAAGGTCATGGCGGTGTTGGCCGTCAAGGTCATGATCTGTTTGCCATCTGTATCTTTTGACAATGCCGCATTTGCCGATGTCCCCCCCGACCCGGATGTCTGCCAGTTTGTCGCCAAAACACCCGTGAAAAAAGAACCGGACACGGTGCCCCCCGTTCCTGACATATCGGTATTTGAAAACCGATTTTGCGGCGAGAGCGCAAATGCATTGAGCGTATATCGCGTACGCAAAACATCATACGCCCGAAACCCCATCCAATAAGCACCGATATGGTTAGGATGGAGCCCGTCATAGGTGTAATTTAACTTGGGTTCATCACTGCCGTTATCCCAGTCGGTATAATAATCCACCACCCATATCTGAGCCGAAGCCTTGGTGCGAATCCATGAATTAATTTCCTGAATAGCGCGTTTGCCTTGGGTGATTTGTTCTGCGGTAGCCGACCCCCAGAAAGATCGTGGTGCCACAACAAACGCCAACACGGGAATGTTCAGCGTGTTGTTAATGTAATTATAAATAGTTTGAAGATTGTTTTGAACAGACGTGATGATGTTATTGGTATAGGTAACCAGCGCAGACCCCGTGCCCCCTGATGCCACCACGGATACATCATTCGTGCCCCCCAGTACCGCACAGACATGCCCGCCCAGACCATTCAAAGAAGACACACGCGCCACCATTTGCGCCGTACTATCGCCTGATACGCCTTTATTTTCGTTGAAATTGAATGTCACGCGCTGTCCCATCATCGTATTCATCATCACCAGATGGCCATACATTTCGTTACGCGCCGCCACGCCGTGATTTTGAAACGTGATACTATCCCCGATCGCGATGAGCGTTCGGGGCGAAGCGTTCAGCGCCGCCGCACCGGTGATGCGCCGGCGGGCGCGCGTTAATCCAAGACCAAGGCCAAGGCCAAACTGGTTCATCATGATTCTCCTAAAAAGAAAGGGGCATAAAAAAAGCCACAGCGGGCGCGAGGCGCAACTGTGGCGTGGTATAGGAAAATAGTCCTACATTTCCGCCTGAAAGTCAAGAGTTAAAAAAACTTTTTTCAAGCCCGCCCCCTCGCGTTTCCGCCCCGCCTATAGTAAGCAATGTCGATGGCCGATCTATTGACCCTCGCCGTGCCTAAGGGGCGCATCTTAAAGGAACTAACCCCTGTTCTCTCCCGGGCGGGTATTGAACCCGAAGAGGCGTTTTATGACGATTCCTCGCGCCAGCTCATGTTTGCCACCCGTCACCCGTTCCTGCGGATTATCCGGGTTCGGTCATTTGATGTGGCCACGTTTACGGCTTTTGGCGCGGCACAGTTGGGGATCGCCGGATCAGACGTGATCGAAGAATTTTCCTACCCTGAATTATATGCGCCGGTGGATTTAAATATTGGGAAATGCCGGTTATCTGTGGCGGTAAAAAACGAAGATCAGGCACATGACAACCCCGCCCGGTGGAGCCACATCCGTGTTGCCACCAAATATCCCAAATTAACCCAGCGGCATTTTGCCCGGCGCGGCGTGCAAACAGAATGTATTGAATTATCAGGCGCCATGGAACTGGCGCCCGTATTGGGATTATCCCGTCGTATCGTTGATCTGGTGTCATCCGGTGCCACGTTAAAAGCCAATGGATTAACAGAAATTGAAAAGATCATGGACGTGTCATCACGGCTGATCGTTAGTCGTCAGGCCTTGAAAATACACCCGCAAGACATGCAGGATTGGATCAACCGTTTTCAATTGGCGGCTGTGTAACACCCGATGAAATGCTCTGACCTGGCGACAATTGATCTGGTCTTTGCCCAAGATGACGATCGTGCCTTAACCCCGGAACAATCAACCGCTATTGCAGATTTAATCCGGGAGAGTTTTTTCAAGCCCGTTCAAGGTCATGATCCCCCCTATCATCTGCGGATGATATCCACGCCGCATCATATCATGATGGATGTCCGAAATAGCGTTGATGAGGGGATTTTATCATTTGGAATATCGATGGGGCCTTACCGAAAGATTATCAAAGATTATTTTTTGATGATTGAGAGTTACGAGCACGCCCGGGCGGGCGGGAACCGCGCACGGCTCGAGGCCATCGATATGGGTCGCCGCGGCCTGCATGATGAAGCGGCAGGGATTATTCAAGAACGCCTCAAAGACAAGGTCATCATGGATCATACCACGGCACGGCGGTTTTTCACGGTTATGTGTTCGGTGATGGGGAGCGGAAATAGGTATATTTAGCCAACCATCCATGAAGGAAATCTAAGGGTATCAAGACAAACACCTGTTCCCTTGGCCGTCTTTGATGTTGGTCTCGGTGAATAACCGCTTACATCGCCCAACAATCTCTGAGCGGCGGCAACATCAAACGGTAAGCCAGATTGAGGTGATGATTTATGATCGTCTTTAGGTTTACGGCCTGTTCCATTGAAAAAGTTATTAAGTTCTAACATTTTAAAACCTCTTTGATTTTATTATTTACATATATAATATATTCTTGTGCATCTTTCAACCTTTATATGTATTTGCTTTTGTATGAAAGGCGGGATATAGACTAACCCACGGAAAGAGAACGATTAATACACATGGCCAAAGAAGACCTTATTGAATTTAAAGGCGTTGTCACGGAAATCCTGCCCAACGCGATGTTTCGTGTCCGCCTTGAAAACGGCCATGAAATTTTAGGTCATGCCGCCGGCAAGATGCGCAAACACAGAATTCGCGTGCTTCAGGGAGATACGGTGGTGGTGGAAATGACGCCGTATGACCTGACCAAAGGCCGGATTATTTTCCGCGAAAAATAGACATCTAAGAAATACTCATCTCTGCTTCGCGTGAATAAATTGCCACGTTTGGCCAAGAGAGCTAGGCTAAGGTGTCATGACCCAAGATACATATATTCCGCTTATTCTCGCTTCGGCCTCACCGCGCCGAAGAGAATTACTCGCGGATGCTGGCATTATTCCAGACATCATCCAGCCTGCCGATATGGACGAAACACCCCTGAAGGGGGAAAAACCTTTGGCCTTGGTCAGACGTCTGGCGGAAACCAAAGCCCGCCTTGTTCACCGCGAGGGGCATTTCACGTTAGGGGCAGACACGATGGTGATCTGCGGACAGCGTTTACTGGGTAAGCCTCAGGACGTACTTGAAGCGAGAGCGTTTCTTCACCGTTTATCCGGACGCCGTCATCGGGTCATTAGCGGCATATGCATCATCGCGCCCTCAGGCCGTCATATCTGTAAGACGGTGACAAGCCTGATCCAGTTTAAAAAATTAAGTCCTCAGGATATCAATGATTACATCGCCAGTCGGGAATGGGAAGGCAAAGCCGGAGGATACGCCATCCAAGGGCGTGCTGGTGCCTTTGTTAAATTCATGTCCGGATCATTTACCAACGTGGTGGGATTACCGGTTTATGATACGATCAATGCCTTAACGGGGTTGGGATATCGCCCGAAACAGACACCCAAGGAATAAGCAGTTGGATATTCTGATCGAAGAACTGGATGAAGGATTATGGGTCGCCGCCACCGAAAACGGACGGGTGACAGGTCTTGAGATTGATCCTGCCCGCGAAGCGGTGCGCTGGGGCGGGATATATTGGGGACGCGTCATGAAAATTGATGCGGCCATGGATTGTGCCTTTATTGATCTAGATGGGGAAAATGTTGGCTTGCTCCATAATGCCGATGTCCGGATTTTTGATTCCAAGGGCCGCGTCAAAAAAGGTGGTGATGTGGCCATCGGGAAGTTAATTGAACCGGGGCAAATGATCGGCGTCCAAGCCAAAAGCGGATATTTACCCAAAGACGATGATGATCTATCGCCCGAAGATAAAACCGCACGCGTCAGCATGGATATCACGCTTCCGGGACGATATCTGATTTATTCCCCGGTCATGACCGAGAATCGTGTGTCATCGCGCGTGAAAGATGGACGATTAAAAAAACAGCTTTTGAAAATGCTGGAATCCATCGAGGGTATGCAGGGATGTATTTTGCGGTCATCCGCCGTCGGTATGCAAACCGACATCCTGATCCGTGAAGCCCATATTCTCAAAAACATATGGACAGAAGTTCAAGCGTTTTTTGATGGCGGCGGAGCCTCGTTAATCATGGATGGCCCGGATGCCATCCAGCGTACGTTAAGCGATTTAGCCGGCGAGCGTATCCAGCGTATCGAAGTCGTGACGATGGAACGTTTTGAACAGGCCGAAGAATGGTGTGAAATTTTTGCCCCGGATCTGGTGACAAAAATTGAACCGATTGAACTCAAAGACCCGAACGCAGAATTGGCGTTGTTTGATTATCGTGACATCATGGATCAGATCGAAAGCCTCTCTGTGCCCTATGTTGTTTTGCCCGAAGGGGGAAGTCTGATCATCCAGAAAACATCCGCGCTGACGGCTATTGACGTCAATCGCGGTCATGACCGCCGCCGTGCACTAGATATCAACCTGACCGCCGCCCAAGAAATTGGCCGGCATCTTCGTCTTCGTAATCTCGGGGGGATTATCACGATCGATTTTTTAAAAATCACGGATAAGAAACAGCGCACCGTTCTCCTGGATGCCCTGGCGACGGCCTTTGCCCATGATCCCTGCACGGTGCAAATTCATGGATTTACGCCGCTCGGGCTGATTGAACTCACCCGGCAACGCCGCTCGCCCTCGCTTCAGGATCGTCTGGACAGTGCCTTGAACTAAGCCAGGGTGAATTTAAGCCGTTTTAACCCCTAGACAGGCGGGGGGCTTTCTTTTATAACGCCTACACCGATCTTGTTTATGGCATGCCTAGGTAGCTCAGTCGGTAGAGCAAACGACTGAAAATCGTTGTGTCGCCGGTTCGATTCCGGCCCTGGGCACCATTTTTTATCCTAAAAACAATCAGATAATGAATGCTAACGCCGCCTCACCTGACTGACCCATAAGGCTGGCATTAGATTAGTTATGTCTAAATATAGATTGCCCCCCATTCTCCTCTTCGCTGAACTGAATTGTCCGGCAAAAAGACGCTCCGGACATATGAAGAAATAAGTTAATATGACGCGTCATAATAATCATACGAGATTTTTGAAAACGCCATGGATACACAGAGTTTCAAGGGATTAATTGCCGATATCGGTGCCACCAATGCGCGTTTTGCTTTGGCTGACTCTGTCGGCATTTACCATCCGCATACCCTTCAGTGTGCAGAGTTTGCATCTTTGTCTCAGGCGGTAGAACATTACCTTAAACATATTGGGCTTTCATATCATCCGGATCATGCTGTTTTGGCCGTAGCGGCGCCAATCGAAAAAGATCACGTTTCCTTTACGAACAATCCGTGGAGTTTTTCTATTCCGACAATCAAAAAGGACATGAAGCTATCTTCCCTGCATGTCATCAATGATTTCGAAGCCATCGCCTGTGCGATCCGTGATCTTACGCCTGAAGATATTGTTCAAATTGGCGGCGGCCACCCAGAGCATGATAAACCCATCGCCGTCATCGGACCTGGCACAGGCCTGGGCGTCGCCGGATTATTTTGGGATGGACAAAAATACATACCTAATCCCTGTGAAGGCGGGCATGTGACGATGGCGGCGCGCACGCAAAGAGAGTTCGATATCTTCAAAGCGCTTCGTTATAAATATTCCTATATCTCGGCTGAGCGGGTGTGCTCGGGTAAAGGACTTGTGAATATATATAATGCTATTCGTATTCTGGATGGGCATGATGCCCTGAGGGATCGGTCTGCAGAAGAAATCAGTTTATCGGCCTGTGCGGGCACATGCGCGGTGTGTGTTGAATCGCTCTCTCTCATGCTCCGATTTTTAGGCCGGATAGCGGGAGACTTAGCCTTGACCCTCAATGCCTATGGCGGCGTTTACATCGCCGGAGGAATCCCCACAAAGTTAGGTAATTTTTTCTTTCAATCTGATTTTAGGCCTGAGTTTGAATCCAAAGGAAGTTATGGACGCTTTTTAAAGGAAATACCTACCTATTTGATCACACGTCCGAATATCGCTTTTTTAGGTTTAAAAAAGATTTTGGCTGAAAGAAGATAAAATTGAAAATCACGCCGCAAGGGCACCCGTCTCAAAATACTCTCCCGAAAAACCTATCTCCGTCAGCGGAATAAACAACCAAATCATGCCTTCTTTCGATGCCCGTGAGGGCGGCGTGTCAGAGTAAGATGGGGTCGGCACGTCCTGATAAAAATCCATTAAAAACCGTATATTATTTTTAAGGTTTTGGGTGGCTCGCAGAACAGCTTCGAACCGCGATGGTGCCATCGCATCTGCATAAAAAAATCCCGGAATGCAGACAAAACAAATATCCGGAGACGGTATAGATGTCTGAGCGCGGCGTCCCTGTGCTGGCCTGTCTGATATAATCCCCTCACAGAGTGCCCAATATCCCCTGGTTGCCATGACCTTCCCCTGCCTCTCCCCTTACGCCAAAAACATACTCTATTCTAACATAGGCAGAGGATATGAGATGATCTGTGTACCTGTGTATGCGGATGTTTAATCCGTAGAATTGATGCGGCGTACGGCTGATTGCCAGCCGTCATAAAGCACAGCCCGTTGTTCAGGCACCATATGCGGGCGGTATTGTCGCTGGGATACCCACTGGCGCGATATATCATCCAAGCCCGAATATAAACCCGCCGAAAGCCCCGCCAGATAGGCCGCCCCCAATGCGGTTGTTTCGGTCACACGAGGGATATCGACTGGGCACGCCAGCATATCGGACAAAAACTGACACATGAATTCATTGGCCACCAAACCGCCATCAGCTCTTAGGACGGCGGGTATATGGCCACTATCTGCCGTAAAGGCCGACATCAAATCACGCGTCTGATAAGCCTGAGCCTCAAGCGCGGCACGAATAATATGCGCAGACTGACTATCGCGGGTCAGCCCGACAATTCCTGCCCGTGCCTGCGGATTCCAATAAGGTGCCCCCAGTCCTGTGAAGGCCGGAACAAAATAAACACCATTATTATCAGGCACCGAACGCGCCATAGAATCTGTCTCACCGGCATGAGAAATAATCTTTAGATGATCACGAAGCCATTGTATGGCCGCACCCGCCGTAAAAATTGACCCCTCCAGCGCATACGTGACCTGCCCATCAAATCGGTAAGCCAGCGTGGTCAATAATCGGTGTGATGACGTTATAAAATTCTGGCCGATATTCATTAACGCAAAACACCCGGTACCATAGGTTGATTTGATCATGCCCGGGAAAAAACAGGCCTGACCGATCAACGCCGCCTGTTGATCCCCCGCCATACCACCAACCTGGATTTCCTGCCCAAGAATGCTGACACCCGTTCTACCAAAATCATCCACATTGTTTTTGACGTCTGGCAAGAGAGAGGCCGGAATATCAAACAGATCGAGCAAATCCTG
Organism: uncultured Pseudobdellovibrionaceae bacterium; assembly: GCA_964654245.1. Lineage (GTDB taxonomy): Bacteria > Pseudomonadota > Alphaproteobacteria > Micavibrionales > Micavibrionaceae > UWPOB-MICAV1. Next base: position 19,362 of record CAZZGO010000009.1, read on the forward strand.
ATCCCATGACTGGGTTTGGATGTTAAATAACATCGTTCGCGACGCATTGGTGGCATCGGTGGCATGAAGGCGCCCGCCCGTTAAGTGCCACAACAAAAAGCAATCAATCGTTCCAAATGCTAACTCTCCCGCCTTGGCCCGAGAACGTGCCCCCGGCACATGGCTCAAAATCCAGTGTATCTTGGTGGCAGAAAAATAGGGATCAAGCAGTAATCCAGTTTTTTGAGTAATGTCTATTTCATGCCCGGATGTCTTTAACGCGTCACAAAATTCAGCTGTACGCCGATCCTGCCACACAATAGCCGGATAAATAGCTTGTCCGGTATGTCGATCCCATATGATCGTCGTTTCACGTTGGTTTGTGATTCCAATTGATAGAACAGAAGGATATTGGGATAAAACCTCTCGGCAACACCATAATGTATCCTGCCATATGTCTTCTGGATTTTGTTCCACCCAGCCATTTTGCGAATAGGAAAGTTTTAGTTCTTTCTGAGCGGTGGCCAAAATATCCCCTGCTGATGAAAAAATAATGGCACGCGAACTCGTGGTGCCCTGATCAATCGCCAGAAGATAATCAGATATATTTTTGGGCATGGCGTAACACCTCGTCCTTTAAGGCAGGAAATGCTTGCGTTAAAACATCCAACGTCCCTTGAGAAATATGAAGCCCCAGCTTGCTCCGGCGCCAAAGAACATCATCCACCGTTCTGGCAAATTCATGAACAATGAGATACACAAGTTCGGCTTCATAGACATCATCCCCGTAGAACCGTCCTAAATCTTTTTCATGCCTTGCATCTTTCATGAATTTATCCATACGCGTGCCATAGGCTCTGGCGTATCGGTAAATCAACGAAGGTGAAAAGCCAGGATAAATCTGGATTTGTTTTTGATAGAATACTGAAAAATCGGCCTTCTTCATATCTCCACCCGGTAGAATTTTTCGGCCTGTCCATGGCTTTGTTTTCGGGGCGATCATATTCACAACCTGTTCGGATAACTTACGGTATGTCGTTATCTTTCCCCCGAATACCGATAAGATCGGCGCGCCATGCGATGTATCCAGATGTAATTTATAATCTCGTGTGACTTCGGAAATATTGTCTTTACCATCATCCAGCAAAGGTCTAACCCCGGCATAAGACCACACAATATCTCGCGTTGTTAAACGCCCGGAAAACGCTGTATTCACCGCATCTATGAGATACTCTGCTTCGGCGGGTGATAAGGTGGGCAAGGCTGGATCTGAATCATACGGAACATCTGTGGTCCCGACGAGGGTGTAGTGATGTTCGTATGGAATGGCAAACACAATACGGCCATCGGGCTGTTGCAAAATGAAGGCTTCGGCACGCGCATGAAGTTTGGGCACAATAATATGCGACCCCTTGGACAACCGAACAGAAGGCGCCCCCGCAGAAATACCTGCATGATCTAAAATTGACCGAACCCAAGGCCCGCCAGCATTCACCACACATCTGGCTTCGATATTGATTGTCTCACGATTTGATTTTTGAATATGAACGCGCCATGATTTACCGGTTTCCGAGGGCACGAGCGAGGTAACAGCCGAATAGGTCAGGATATCCGCACCCCGTTCTTTGGCCGCCACGGCATTCAAAACAACCAGACGGGAGTCTTCAACCCAGCAATCCTGATACGTCAGGCCAATCCGGTATTCAGACGAGACAACATCCCCCAGCGGGTGAACCGAAAAATCAACAGAGCCAGAATTTTTGAGTTTTTTTCGTCCACCCAGATGATCATAGATAAAAAGCCCCAGACGCATCAGCCATAAAGGCCGCATTTTTTTATCGTACGGCAGAATAAAATCCATCGGCCAGATAATATGGGGCGCAGACCGCAATAGAATATCTCTCTCCTTAAGAGATTGCCTGACAAGATTAAATTCACGATGTTCCAGATATCGAAGCCCGCCGTGAATTAATTTGGTGCTGGCAGATGACGTCGCACTGGCAAGATCGCCCGCCTCGACGAGAATGACACTTAGGCCACGGCCGGCAGCGTCCCGGGCAATGCCGCATCCATTGACCCCTCCCCCAATGATACAAAGATCGTAATCAGCCATAATGAAGAGTACATGAGGACAGCTTCGGCGCAAAGTACCGATCGTGCCCTAAGCCGGAACAGAGGATTCCAAAGCCTCAAGTTCCATTTTTTTGGTCACCAGTTCCATGATGGATAAAAATCCCCTGACATAGCCGCTCTCTGAGACAACGGGGATATGACGAATATTATGTTTAGACATCAATTTAATGGCGTCTTCAATCGTATGAAATTCACGAATGACAACCACATCAACGGTCATAAATAATTCAACCGGCATTTTACCTGCCTGTCCACCATTTTTGGCAAAGGCCGACACAATGTCATGCTCTGAAATCACCCCTGCCCCGTGTCCCTCGCGGTCACGTACCAGAAGACAGTTCTGATGTGTCGCCCGCATTTTTTCGATTGCTTCGGAAATAGGCGTCGTTTCTCTGACGGCGCGATCGTCAATCGACATTTTAAAACATTCATAAATGGTGTGAGACGCACTCAATGGATGCTCCACATTTTCGCCATTTCGACAAGGTCATCATAGGACAGTTTACGGATATCTTCACGCGATCTCTTGAAAATGTAGCCCAGAATATCCTCGGCTAATTCACCACGAAGCTGTTTGACCAAGGTACGGTTACGGGTTTTAAGGGTGATGCCCCAATCCATGGGCAATAAATCATTTTTATCGTGACGTGGCGCTAGTAGAATTTCCAGATCCAGACGATAAGGATGTTGATACCGAATGACCTGGTCGCCTTCCAGCGCATTGATCATCCGAAATTTATTCCGGAATGTGGCTTTCATAATGACTCCCCTCATACGCTTTGTGACAGCGCCCCAAATCTCATAACCCTCTCTCCGGACGATCTTGTGTACCCATGCCGTCTCCAGAGAAACAGATATCCTCTACCTAAGATTGTATATATATTATGTAAAAATTTGCTTAAAGCGGGTAAAGCTTTACGCAACAAGGTTTTTTTGCATGAGAATCCGCAATTTAGCCTCAAGCTGGACCGGGGAAAAGGGTTTGCAGATATATCCGTTTACGCCACTTTTTTTGGCTTCGAGGACAGCGGCCTTATCCGCCTTTCCCGTCACCATTAAAAAAGGCACGTCATACCCCACACTTCTGAGTTGCCGGAGAAGTTCAACCCCCGTCATTTCTGGCATATTCCAATCGCAGATAATCAGATCAACCAGATCAAACGCCGTATCCGTAAATTGTAATCCTTTTTTGCCATCCGAGGCTTCGAAAATCTGGTTGACGCCGAATTCCATCAGCATGTTTCGGATCATCATGCGCGCTTCATATTGATCTTCGACAATCAATACTTTTAATCTTTGAAAATCTTCAAACGTTGCCATCAGAAATTCATCCTCATGCCCTATATATGCTTATGTTTAACCATCCACCAATTGAATGCCGCCGCCCGCCATGCGGTATAACCCCGATCCGTCCTCATCTGGTACTTGGACAATTAAACGATATAAAAGACTTTTGAGAACGTCATAACTGACCGGCTTCGGGAGCAGAAGAGATCCCGGTGGAATATCGACCCGTGCCATCTGCCCCCCTGCGGGATAACCGCTCATGAAAACATTATGCGTATCTGGTCTAAGGGCAGAAAACAGCCGGGAGAGTTCAACGCCGTTCATTTGCGGCATCACCACATCCGTTATCAAGAAATCAATATGGCCTTCATATTCTTCCTGCACCACCAGCGCTTCATTCCCGTTGGCGGCCTGAAGGACGGTCATGCCCGTTTCTTCGAGCATCTGAGACAATAGTAAAAGAAGATCTGGCTCATCTTCTGCGACCAGTGCGACATATCCTTCGAAACGAACAGAATCCACCTGAAATGGCGTGGATGATAAGTTTCTCCGAACGGATTTTTCACTCAAAGGGAGCGTTATTTTAAACGTGGTGCCCTTGCCCATGACCGTATCTACATCAATCATGCCTTTCATCTGTTGTACCAGTCCATAGACCGTGGATAGCCCTAGACCTGTTCCTTTTCCGCGTTCCTTAGTAGTAAAAAACGGATCAAAAATTCGGGCGCGCACCGTCTCGTCAATACCGCATCCTTGATCGGATACTTCAAGACAGGCATGAAGATGATCGGCAGAAGGACTAACCCGAATGGTGATAAGCCCCCCTTCCCGCATAGAATCGCGGGCATTAACGCATAAATTCATCAATATCTGCCCAATCCAGTCAGGGGCGGTATCAATCATGATATGCCGGGATGTATCAAGTTGAAGCGTGTAGGTAACATCCAGAAGCGGTCGCAAGAGCACTTCCATATCTTCAACCAATTGCCCTAGATCATGCGGACTAACCACAGCAATATTATGCCGCCCAAAGGCCAGTAATTTGCGCGTCAGACCTGAGCCGCGTTTAACTGAATCCGAAATACGGTCAAGATATGTGATCACGTCGGGGTTATTGCCGCTTTCTTTTTTGGCGATACGGGCATACCCGTCAATGATGGATAGAATATTGTTAAAATCATGCGCAACGCCTCCGGCCAGTTGACCCAGACTTTCAAGTTTTTGGGTCTGGATCATCTCAGGGTTTAAAGATGGATAATCCGATGAGGGGGGTAAATGTTTCATACACGTCACCTTTATGCGCCATAAACAACCATAAGTTTAGCATCATGATGAAGGTGCCAGAATAAATATAAGGTAAAGATTGCATCCGTATGCACGAAGGGTTCATGCACATGTATGCCGCGCGCCGATCACAGAGATGAATAAGAGAATGCGTTAGTGAACGAGTTTTCCACCGCCCATATGCCCTAGCCCGGGCGGCGTTTCGGGGGGAGAGGATATGAGACTTTCACGGCCAGAAAATTTTTCTTCGGCCAGACGATCTGCGGCAACGCCGGGAGGAAGTCTTTTTTCCTGTGCGTAACGAAGAAGCTCGCTCACGCTCTGTCCGATATGTTCTACATGTGCCATCATGCTGGCGCGTGTCATCTCAAAATCCAGCGGGTTATATCCGCTTTTGCGAAAATATTCATACCCAACGCAAATCACTCCGCCGGCATTAATCAGGTAATCCGGCACGTATAAAATATGGCGATCCAACAACATCTGGTCATGATAATTTTGCAATAGCTGGTTATTCGAAGCCCCGGCAACAACCTGTACCTTGAGTTGGGGAATGGTTTTATCATTCAAAATCCCTCCCATCGCCGAGGGCACAAAGATATCTGCGGGTACCGAATAAATATCATCCGGTGCGACCACCGTGACCTCCCCCAAAATATCGCACGCCTGATCAATCTGCGCCGGATTGATATCGGTCAGCACAAGGTTAACGCCATCCTGTTTCAAAAGCTTGCATGTCTCTAGGCCAACCGCACCAACACCCTGAACAGACGCCGTCAAGCCGGATAAATGATCCCGCCCCATTTTAAACCGGACAGCCGCCTGAATACCGCGATACACCCCCAGCGCCGTCAGGGGCGAAGGATTACCCCCCAATTCACCAAAGCCTTTACCTTCGAGATGCTGGGGCGGTAATCCCACCACATATTCCGTAGCGCGTGAGATGGAAACCATATCCTCTTCGCATGTGCCACTATCTTCGGCCGTGATATATTTTCCGTCCAGACTGTCAACCGCCTCGCCGATCTCGGTCATCAGGTCTTCATCCTTCTGGCTGGACGCATGGCCGACAATCACGGCCTTACCCCCACCCAGCGGCAAACCCGCGAGCGCGTTTTTATAGGTCATACCACGGGACAGACGTAGCACATCCTGAAGCGCATCACGTTCCGTACCATATGCCCGCATCCTTAAGCCGCCCAAGGCCGGCCCCAGATTTGTGTTGTGAACAGCAATAAACGCCGTCAGCCCCGATGACAGGGATATCTTGCGCACGGTTTCATGTTGATCGTATGAATCAAAGGTTGAAAGGGTTGAGTCCGTTAAATCTTCATACTGCATGACATTGCCTTCACATCAGAGCGTTAAAACCAACTGGACAAAAGATGTATCTGTCTTTGACGGGTCTGACAAGAAACTGACCCGGCAAAAACAAAAAAAGAGGCCGCCTTTTTAAGGGCGGCCCGTAGTTTATGGGTACCAGATCGGTAAAACGAAGTGTGGGTCTAATGTCTTACAAAACTTAAAAAGGGTTAAAGCTCGTCCGCTTAGCCTTCAAACATAAGGAGCCTTTCTCGAATTCCTTATAATTTTAGGATATCTAAAATTTTATATATATGGCAAATTATACGGCCATCTTATTGATATTAAACAATAATATATAATTGACATAATTTTATATCTGGGGGTATAGTTCTTCCCATGCGCTTACTTGGCCTTATCTCTGGTGGCTTACGAAGCTGGTTTGAACCGGCAGTCGCCCCGCTGGGGCTGAATAATGAACTGGGACGGATGATCTCAGATAACATGGATCTCAACACAGCCATTACCTTCCACCAAGATAACTGGAAATTTAAAAGCCGTCTGCCGCATGACCATGAAGCCGCCCATATTCTACTCGGGCTCTCCCTGATGTGCGAAGATAATATGCTTTCAGGACAAGAATACCAGGGCACCAATCAATCCGAACTTTATGCCCTCAGCATACAAGGCTTAGTTCGTCTTGCCGCACATGGCGGCACATATGAGATGTATTTAAGCGACGCAGAGAGTCGTGTTTCGTTCAAAGAATTTTTAACGCGTGTCTATTTCAACTATGAACATTATCAATTGCCTGAAACTTATGCGAGCACATTGGCGGCAGTTGCCTGCCGGCATTCTGCCCTGACGCCGTTTGAACTACGCCATTTTGTTGATCAGGGAAAATATACACTGGAAGAGTATGCCAAACTGAAAGGTATTGAATTTCAACCTCCCTATTTTGAAAAACCATGGTCTGTGACAACACCACAAGGTGAGGAGTTTACACCTGATCATCTGCCCTCAGAAGATGAAGGATTTATACCCTTCATCAAACCTGACGCAGAATTAGCTAGGCATCATTATGAACGCGTCATTTTTGCCGTCGATCATATCATGGATCGTGCGCACCAGTATTTCACCTCACGTGGACTTGAAAATATGGAAGTTCGGTGGAACTGGAATGGGGTTTATGCCTCTATCCGCACGGGGGATGTCTTCGAGGTCATGAAAAAAACAGATCCGACACTGATCCCTATGTTAGAGCGAAAAATAATAGACCGATCACGTCACGGGTATAATGGGCAAGGACTCTCCTACGTTATCACAGGCCAAGGGGTTCATAGCCCGCGTGCAGAAATCGGTTAAATTTTCTGAAGGGTTTGGCGCAAGGATTGGAGATCTTGGGGTAAATCTGACTCAAACGACATCTCGTCATCTGTCACCGGATGAATAAAATGAATCTCGCGGGCATGAAGCGCCTGACGCGGGAAAGAGGCGATGATATGTTGATCCTTATCCTTCAGGGTGACGTGAGAGAGAATACTGCGGGCTTCTTGATCCGGCAGACCATAAAGCGGATCACCCATCAACGGATGTTTCAAATATCCCATATGCACCCGGATCTGGTGCGTGCGCCCGCTTTCCAGCACACATTCCACCCATGATGCCCGGTCACCATAAGATTCCTTGACCAGATAATGCGTGGTCGCCTCACGGCCTTCGCGTCCGCGCACGGCCATTTTTAAACGATGGGTCGGATGCCGGCCAATAGGCTGAGACACAGAACCTTTAATCGGTGCCGGCACGCGCCAGACAAAAGCCGCATACACGCGTCCCAATGTACGGTCCGCCAGTTGATCCGATAAGCCTTGATGCGCACGGTCATGTTTGGCCACCACCATTAACCCACTGGTATCCTTATCCAGACGGTGAACAATCCCGGGACGTTTGACCCCGCCAATACCGGACAACGTTGAACCGCAATGATACAAAAGCGCATTCACCAGCGTACCTTCCCGCTGTCCTGCGCCGGGATGAACCGTCAATCCTGCTTGTTTATTGATGACCAAAAGATCATCATCTTCATAGACAATATCAAGGGGAATATTTTCAGCGCGCGGCGTATCATCCACCGGCGGTGGCACGACCATGTCAATCTGATCGCCGGGTGTGACTTTATATTTTGAATCCGTGATGACTTTGCCGCCGACGCGAATGGCGCCTTCCTCGATCAAGGCTTGAATGCGTGTGCGGGAATAATCCGTGATTAATCCCGACATAGCCTTATCCAGCCTTTGGCCTGCCCATTCTTCACTCACGCTCAGCGTGATCACATTATCGTCCAGTTCATCATCCATGGTTTTATCTTTTCGTGGGTGTGCGTCCGGGCACACACGGGTCTTTATAGGGCTCTAGCGAGATCGCGCCAAACATCCAGCCATCAAAGACGCTTTCTTCAATATCTTCTGGTGTTTCAGCTTCTGATAAACGCGTTTGCGTATAACCTGATACCAGTCTTTCGCCATTTAAGCCATAGCGCATCGTCAATCCCCGTCCGCCCATGGATTCGCTAAAATCCTCGGCATTCATCAAATAACCACGTGGGGACAAAATCAACAGGCGGGTATGTGTCTGCTGTTTCAAGGTGAAAGCCTGTGCATCTAGCAAGATTGTTGACCGTCCGTCTTGAGGTTGCGTCAACACCTGACGTGCATTCATGTTGTAATCATTAGTGTAATAACGTTGCCAGAGCACATTTCCCGTCGTATCCACATGCATCACCCATGCCGCCCAGCGCCCCCCATCCATCGGCCTGGTTCTTCCACTTAGGATCATGGTTTTATTGTCGTAGATCCCCACCGAAAAAAGGGAAGATTCAAGACCTCTGGGATAGGTTCTTTGCCACTGAATAGCCCCTGACCCGTTGATACGCAAAAGCCAGCCTACCTGCCGTCCATCTTCGGCGCGGACATCCCCTGTGAGCGCATAATCCCCCGTCCCTAAAGATTGAAGGTTATTAAACATGGTTTGCATACCCGGCGTATAGGCGCGGCGCCAAACCTGTTCCCCCGAAGAGGTCAGACGATAAATCACCCCATATTGACCGGCCTCACCTTCTTTGGTGGGCGTATATTGGGCGGCCACAATAAATCCTTGTCCATCAGGTGTCAGGACAACGGCTTTTGCGTCCAGATCCCCCGCAGGTTCAAGGATCTGTTTGCTCAGCGTTTTTTTGCCATGTTCATCAAACACAGACAGATAAATTCCGTCCTGCCGCTTAGCGTCTTTCACGTCACCAATCACGGCAAAACCTTTACCCAAAGCCACAATGCGGTCAATAGACTGAAAACCCGGTGTATCTTCACGAACCTCCCACGCGGTTTTGCCTTTAGGATCAAACTTCACAATCAAGGGACGGTAGGTTTTATCGCTCTCGTCTTTTGTATAGGATCCAGCGGCAATAATCGCGCCGTCCGGCAACACCAGAAAATCGGCAAATTGATCCATGCCTTTTTCGCCGTAAATTTTATCCCATACCGTATAGGCCGTGAAGTCAGGTGGCTTTAATGCCTCGATTTCTTCATACGACGCACGACATTCCGCCGGAATATCTTGATCCCGCGCCAGCGCATAGCCCGGGATCAAGAACAAACAGAGCGTCCATAAAAAAGATAAGGTCTGGTATCTCATCATCATTCAAGTGTAAGATTGCGCACAGTTAAAGTCACGATAAATAGAAGAAAATAGTTTATTCATGAAAATCCTGATCGTCAGCGATGCCTGGCACCCTCAAATCAACGGCGTTGTCAGAACATATGAATATCTGATGGCAGAACTGATGCGTATGGGGCATCAGGTCAAGGTCATTGGCCCTTCTGATTTTAAATATAGCTTTCCTATGCCCGGCTATTCTGAAATACGTCTGACGGTGGGGGCGGGGCCACCGCTCCGTCAGATGATACAGGCCTATGCGCCGGATTTACTGCATATCGCCACAGAAGGGCCGCTGGGTCTGGCCGCGCGGCGATATGCCTTGTCTCACGGGATTGAATTTACCTCCTGCTATCATACGCATTTTCCTGATTATGCCGCCAAGCGCGCCGCGAAATATCTGCCGCTTTTATACAAACCCGTGCGTGCTTTGGGCATTGCTTATGTCCGGTGGTTTCATCATCATGCATCTTGTCTTTTTGTCGCCACCCCCAGTTTAAAACAAACGCTGGAGCAATGGGGATTCACCTGCCCCATGAAATTCATGACCCGCGGAATAGATACCCATATTTTTTATCCTGGGACATCCCCCGTCATGAACGATATGCCTAGACCTATCGCCCTTTATGTGGGACGCGTCGCGATTGAAAAAAGCCTGCCGGATTTTTTAGATGCGTCCTGGCAGGGATCAAAAGTCGTGGTCGGGGACGGACCGGATTTAAATGACTTACGTGCCCAGTATCCGGATGTTCATTTTGTAGGCAAAAAAACAGGCAAAGATCTGGGCGATTATTACCGAAACGCCAATGTTTTTGCTTTTCCCTCACGCACGGATACCTTTGGGATGGTGATCATCGAAGCCCTCGCCTGCGGGGTACCGGTGGCGGCCTATCCCGTGACGGGCCCTCTGGATATCATCACGGAAAATTTTTTAGGATGTCTGAATACATCTTTGGCCAAGGCCATGCAATCCTGTCTTGATCCGGCATGCCAAGGCGAAAAACAAAAAAGAATTGATCATATCGTCGAACATTATAGCTGGCACATGGCCGCTAGACAGTTTTTGGAAATCATCTAAAACAAGCATCCTGAACCGTTTTAAAAAAAAACATAGCGTCAGCCAAAACGCTGTGTCACATTCTAATCATCTGTTCTTTCATCTTGGTGATGACGTTATCATGGCAAAAATACTCGTGGCAGAAGATGATCCCTCGATGCGCCAATTTATTGTGTCTGCGCTGGAACGTGTGGGGCACCGGGTGATATCTGCCGCCGATGGCCTCGAAGCGCTTCAAGCACTGGAACAATCACCCGATATTCACGTTCTGCTGGCGGATATTGTCATGCCGGGGATGGACGGCATAGAATTAGCCCGGCAGGCCGGCAATCGCTGGCCCAGCCTTAAAATCATGTTCATCACGGGCTTTGCGGGCGTCTCGATGGGCGAAAAGCCGGGGGAGACGTCACCCGCCCGAATCCTCTCAAAACCCTTTCATCTGGGGGATTTGGTCAAACAGGTGGACGATCTTTTAGGGGAATAGATAAAAAAGCTTGAAAAGAGGCCTGCCTGTGGGTATGGATACGGCATCTACCGATGAAAATGTGGGCGGTTAGCTCAGCGGTAGAGCACTTGCTCGACACGCAAGGGGTCACAAGTTCGATCCTTGTACCGCCCACCATTTCT
>CAZZGO010000010.1:0-10306 GCA_964654245.1 uncultured Pseudobdellovibrionaceae bacterium
AATCAGACCGTTTTATTTTTCCGGTCGCTGAGAACCCTGCCATACGGATATCTTTCATCGGATGCTTATCCGCCTTGTTGAAAACCACATCAAGTGTTACCGGCTTTGTGACCCCCAGAAGGGTCAATTCCCCGGATAATTTGGCTGTTTTATCACCTGTTTTTAAAATATTAATGCTTTTGAATGTCATCTCGGGGAATTTCTCAACATCAAAGAAATCCTTGCCTGTCATATGTTCATTCCATTTTTTGTCATTCATCTCAATGCTGGCCGTTCGTATGACCGCATCGACTTTCGATTTTTCAGGTTGTCCCCGGTCAAAAATGATCGTCCCGTCAAAATCCGTGAATTTGCCGTAGGAATGGGAGAACCCCAGATGGCTGACAGAAAAAATAATCTGTGTATGCGGTTTTTCCAGCGTGTAGGTTTCAATCTCGGCATAGGCACGGGGTGAGACCGCCATCAGGGCAATACATAAAAAAGTAATCAGACGCATGACAACCTCCGGGTTTGAATGAACGTAAATATGGTATCAGCCTAGAGCGGTGTTTAAAAAAAGCAATAGGAGAAGACATATCCGGAACGAATTATCAGAATTATGTCTGGGTATGTAGCCAAACCCCTGCCCACGCGCCCAGACCCGCCAGCACCCACACCATAAGCCCATATGTCCAGCGCAGGGATTTATCCTGTATTAATTCGGATCTGCTTCGTCCGCGTAAAATCTGGCCAATCACAAACACGCCAGCCGCAAACCCCCCCAGAAAACCAATCAAGCCAAAAAGATATACCATCAAGCGATATTACGCTTTTTCAATATGCGCCAAAAGTATTTTTGTATCCCCATAGATTTTTTCCTGAATAATCGTCAGGGAAGATTCTATTTTATCACTTACAGCCATTTCAATGACACACATCGTGTGGATGTTTATCCATCCACCTTGGCTTAAGGCTTGCACAGCTTTATCGACGAGACCCTTGTGATAAGGCGGATCCAAAAAAACAAGGGTGAAAGGTTGATCTGGCACCGGGTTTTTATCAATACGCGGCGTATTCACAAGGCGCGTTGACGCCTGATCTCCCAAGCCTAACGCCTTTATATTTTCGGCGCAAAGCGCTAGCGACTCCGGGCTTTTATCCCAGAAATGACAATGGACTGACCCTTGGGAGAGTGATTCCAGCCCCAGCGCCCCCGTCCCACAAAACGCATCCAGTACATAAGCATCCTCAATCACTTGCCGGGAACGAAGCATGTTAAATACGGCCAAACGAACCTTATCGGATGTTGGACGAATGGAATCATCCTTAGGTGTTTTCAGCAAACGGCTTCGATGTGTTCCACCCACAATGCGCATATCATGAATCCGATACGTGTTTTTTAAAGAACCCAGCAATCTGTTCTTGCATGATTTTGGGTTTGATCTCGACCGCCACCCCGACTGGCAAGTCATTGAGCAAAAAGGGACCATACGATAAGCGGATCAAGCGGTTCACACTTAAACCCAATTTTTCCATGACATTGCGCACCTCACGGTTTTTACCTTCCTTAAGTGACATCGTCACCCACACATTTGCGCCTTGCTGTTTTTCAAAAATGGCGTCAATCGGGCCATAGTTTATCCCCTCATGCACGATACCTTTTTTTAAACGATCAAGTTTTTCTTGTGTGATATGACCGTGCGCCCTGACACGGTAACGGCGCGTCCATCCCGTGGCGGGCAGTTCCAGATACCGCGCCAATTCACCATCATTTGTGAGAAGTAAAAGCCCCTCGGTATTAATATCCAAACGCCCAACCGTCACCACACGCGGCAGACCTTGGGGCATTTTGTCAAAGATGGTGTCACGCCCCCGTTCATCCCGGTTCGTTGTCACAAGCCCGGCTGGTTTATGGTACATAAAAAGCCGTGTTGGTTCCTTATGGGGTAGTTTACGACCGTCCACCATCACCTCGTCTTGTGCCGTAATGACACAAGCCGGGGTTGCTAAGACCCGGCCATTAACGCTGACGCGGCCTTCAGCAATCCATTTTTCAGCATCCCGGCGGGAGCAAACACCCGCCCTCGCCATCACTTTGGCAATTCGTTCACCTTTGGGGGTATCATTCATAACCGGATTTTAAACATGAATAAGCGCCCGCGGATAGAAATATTCGTGCATCTCTCCCGTGTTCATGATTAAAAATGACCCATGGATGACCTTATGTTCATGAAAGCGGCATTAGACGAAGCCCGTTTCGCCGAGGCGCGGGGAGAGGTGCCGATTGGCGCCGTTTTGGTCAATCCTGAAAAACAAGATATCGTGGCGCGGGATGGTAACCGAACCATTGAATATTCAGACCCCACCGCCCATGCGGAAATCAATGTTATACGCAAGGCCTGCCGCGAGACGGGTGCCCAGAGAATCCCGGGTTATGATCTCTATGTGACCTTAGAGCCCTGTACCATGTGTATTGCGGCTATTTCTTTTGCGCGCATCCGCAGATTAGTGATCGGCACGCTTGACCCCAAAGGGGGCGGGGTTCTTCATGGTGTCCGCTTTCTTGACCAACCGACCTGCCATCATAGACTGGAAATCGTTCATGGCATTTTGCAGGAGCCATGTGGTCAGATACTCAAGGATTTTTTCATACACAAACGATAGCGCGATCCGCATTCAGCGCATCTGGCGGGTGACCTGATGATCCAAGGCTTCGCGGAAGGAGCGTGGATGATCCCACGACATGACCTGACCCGGGCTATCAATCAAAAACCGCATCGTGGGATAATCCCGATGTTCAGATTGATAAGACAGGACGGCCTTGGCAAAAACCATGACAGGTGCTGATTGGGCATGGCCTCGCCGGTCTACCATGGTTTTCACGTCCTTAAATGTTTCTGTATCCCGAAACGAGAGCACATGGCGAAAATTGATTTTCTTACCTTCCGCATCCACGGCGTGGTAACTCGAAACACCTGATATCTCATTTTGTGCAAAATTTTCATACCGATAGGGTGGAAGCGCATTCGGGGTGACAATTGCCGCCTTGTGAAAAGATTGACCGCAGGCAGGCACGGCATTTGCCTTTTGTTCAAACAGTCGGCGCAAAGATACATGTTGATGGCCTACCCTTAAGAATTGACGATCTGGTAAAGCAGGATCAAACATGACCGCATACATCACTTTCCCTAAACGTGACACAGAATCTATACCTTGAATCCTTGGCGTTGATATCCCGGCCATGTTGAATGAAAAAATATAGGTATGATCTTCACCTCTCTGGGCGTCGTATCTTCTGGCCAGGCTATCGATATCCCGAAATCTGACAGGATGCTGGCACCGATGGGTTGAATTCAATTTGGCATAGAGATCAAACTTCGGCGGTGTATGCCGTGTTTTATCATGCACTTCGGTAATACGCACCACCCGGTTATAATGTCCGACCTCTAAACAATGCGGACAATAGAAATGATATCGTTCCGGTGAATGGGTTTCGGGGGTGGCGGCTTCGGCAGTAATGGATCCCCCCATCTGGCCTGTATGGGTATCTAGCAAAATGGCTGTGGTTAAAAAACGATGATGGGACGTCATCGGATGATACTTTCACGTGGCTTGAATGAATATCCGGAAAATATCGTCTGGCCTTGAAAAACCAATTCAAAAACATCCGCGCAGACGGTAGGACGCAAAGTGATTTCGGTGACGGGATATATTTTCTGTCCACGCGCCTTGAAATTTTGAAAACATCTTTCGGTTCCATCGGCACAGACAGGAATGATTGTTTTTATGCCTTTTTTTCCATGCGCAATACAGGGTTTAAAATATATATCGGCGGCGGCAAAAACATCTTGAAGATCATAACGCTCTGCCCTGTCAGGCAGAGATGTTATCAAGAAAAGGGGGACAGGCGTCTGGAGTTGCCATCCTCGCGCTAATTTAGATCCTAGTTCACAGATTTTTTGTATAAGATGCGTACATCTTTCGCGCTGAGAGAGATCATAGACAATATCACTCCATAAAACCGGCGCATGCCCTCCAAAGCGTAACAATTGATTTAAATCATGATTTTTTTCTATCGCTAAAATGAGAGGCCAAAGATCAAAATCTCGGCCATTGGCAGATCGCTTGATCTGCAAACACGACATATGTCCCGGCAATGATGCCAAGTGGAACGGCAGATCAATCTTGTGGTTCCACATAGGCAACATCAAGCGACTTTCCGAGTATAGCCTGAAGTACCATATTTATAACATTATGTCTAAATTTTTTTATAGCGCGCGCCAGCCAATGTCCCGGCGACAAAAACCTTCAGGCCAATCAATAAGATCAACCGCCTGGTAACATCGTTTCTGCGCCTCGGCGACATTTTCCCCCATGGCCACCACGTTCAGGACTCGCCCACCTGTGGCGATAACATCTCCCGACATGCCCCGCGCCGTTCCGGCGTGAAAAATTTTCACTTTTTCCTGACAATCGGCATGATCAATTTCTCGGATAACGGTATTTTTGAGATAGGTACCCGGATATCCTTTGGCGCACATTACAACGCATAAAGACACATAAGACGACCAAATCACTTTATCCTGAAACTGTTTTAACGTGCCCGTGGCACAGGCATATAATAAATCCAGCAGATCGGTGCCCAAACGTACCATCAGTGCCTGTGTTTCAGGGTCACCAAAACGGGCGTTATATTCAATCAGATAGGGTTCCCCCGCCACAACCATTACGCCGGCATATAATACGCCCGTATAGGGCATGCCTTCGGCTTTCATGCCGTCAATGGTAGGCACAATCAACCTATCCATAATTTTTCTCTGAAGCGTTGGGGTCATCAGATGTGCGGGGGAATACGCCCCCATCCCGCCCGTATTCAAACCCGTATCGCCTTCGCCCACCCGTTTATGATCTTGGGCGGACGTCAACGGCAATACGGTCTCACCATCTGATAATGCAAAAAAGCTTAACTCTTCACCTTGTAAAAATTCTTCGATCACCACGCTGGCGCCCGCCGTCCCAAATGCATTACCAGACAACATATCCTGTACGGTCAAGATAGCTTCGGCATGCGTTGAGGCAATGACCACTCCTTTGCCTGCCGCTAAACCATCGGCCTTGACAACAATGGGCGGTGTCATGGCGTTGATGTATTTTTCGGCATCCTGCGTATCCGTAAAACGAGCATAAGACGCTGTCGGCATCCCGTATTTCTGGCATAAATCTTTAGTGAAACCTTTAGAGCCCTCGAGCTGAGCCGCCTTTTTATCTGGGCCGAAAGTGGGAATACCCAAAGCCCGCATCTCATCAACAATCCCTGTCACCAAGGGACCTTCAGGTCCCACGACGACAAAATCAATCTCGTAATCTTTAACGAAGCGAATAAGACCGGCTGTATCTTCAGCTTTAATGTGAATATTCTCTGCAACGTCTTCAGTACCGGCATTTCCGGGGGCTACATAAAGCGCGGTACATTTTTTGGACATCGCCAGACGCCACGCCAGCGCATGTTCCCGCCCCCCAGATCCGATCAAAAGAACTTTCATAGTACTTAAGTCTCTACCCTCAATCTTCCATCATGACAAGGGAGGCATTACCCCCCGCCGCCGTTGTGTTGATTGTCACCACTTTTTCGGTCATAAACCGCGCCAGATAATGTGGCCCTCCGGCCTTGGGCCCCGTCCCGGAAAGACCCTGCCCGCCGAACGGTTGAACGCCCACCACGGCCCCGATCATCGACCGGTTCACATAGACATTTCCACAGGTCACACGCTGCGCTATATCGCGCGCAAAACGGTCAATACGGCTGTGGATACCCAGCGTCAATCCATACCCGGTTTGATTGATGTGGGAGATCACTTCGTCGATATCGTGCGATTTAAACCGCACGATATGAAGAATGGGGCCGAACACTTCGCCGTCCAGATATTGAATACCCGGTATGTCATAGGCCAGCGGCGGAAAGAACGTGCCGCGCTGTTTCAAGTCCTCCGCCAGCGGCGTTTCTGCCACAAATTTACCAAAACCGTCGAGCCGCGCCCGGTGCCGCACCAGCGCGGCCAGCGCGGCTTCGTCAATCACGGGGCCTATATCCGACGCATAGTCTTGGGGATCCCCCACCCGGATTTCGGCCATGGCACCTTTTAACATCTCGATGGTTTTAGACGCGACATCTTCTTGAACATATAGCACCCGGCACGCCGAGCATCTTTGTCCGGCAGAACCAAAAGCACTTATGATCAAATCATCTACCACCTGTTCCGGCAGGGCGGATGAATCCATGATCATGGCATTCAGCCCCCCTGTTTCGGCAATCAGCGGAACAATGGCGCCATCTTTCGCCGCCAATGAACGATGAATAGATCGCGCCGCCTCAGTGGATCCGGTAAAGACCACGCCCGCCACATCCGGATGCGCCACCAATCCGGCACCGATCCGTCCATCCCCCGGCAAATAGATCAACGCAGAACGCGGAACCCCAGCTTCGTGCATGAGTTTTATCGCTTCGAAGGCAATCAGGGATGTCTGTTCGGCCGGCTTGGCGATCACCGCATTTCCGGCCATCAAGGCGGCTGTTATCTGCCCCATAAAAATCGCGAGTGGAAAGTTCCAGGGGCTAATCGCAACCCATATGCCGCGCGGGTTGAGGTGTATCACATTCTGTTCCCCGGTGGGGCCTCTTAACACCTGCCCTTTTTCATCACACACTTCTCGCCCCTGAGCGGCATAGTAACGACAAAAATCAATGGCTTCACGAATTTCAGACAAGGCATCGGGCAAGGTTTTACCGCCCTCAGCCGAACATAAGGCCATGAAATGCGGTATTTTTTCTTCAAGCTGTACGGCGATCTGGAGCAGAATATCCGCCCGGCGCGAAGCCGGATGGGATGACCATTCCTGATATCCTTTTTTGGCGGCATGAAAGGCCGGATCAATCTGTTGTTCATCGGTAAAAATCACTGACCCGATCTGCCGTGCCGTTTGCGCCGGGTTAAAAACAGGCAATGCCCCTTTCACGGCCACCTTTTTTCCGGCGATGACCGGATAGGCATGCCATCCCCGAGTTGGCACAGCGCGCTCCATATCCTGAAATAACCGATGCCTCGTTGGATCATCATTTAAATCAAGGCCGGGGGCATTCAAACGCCCCTCACCGTATATGCCAGAAGGTTTCGAGAGGTGAGGATGATTATGAGACACATGCTGGCGCACAGTAGCGATAGGGTCTGCCCCCAGAACATGTACCGGAATGTCGGCGTCATATATTTTATTTACAAAAGAAGAATTCGCCCCGTTTTCAAGCAAGCGGCGCACCAGATACGGCAATAAATCCTGATGGATGCCCACGGGCGCATAAATACTGACACGCGCTTTTTCCGTTGCAATCACATGATCATACAGCGCATCGCCCATGCCAAACAGTTTTTGGAATTCAAAATCTGACCGTGACGACCCTGCCATCTCGAGAATAGCTGCAACACTATGGGCGTTATGTGTGCCAAACATCGGATAAATCAACGACCGATTGGCCATCATCTTCTGGGCACAGGCCAGATAGGACACATCTGTGTTAACTTTTCGGGTAAAAACCGGATAATCGGTCAGGCCTTTGACTTGTGCTTTTTTAATTTCTGAATCCCAGTATGCACCCTTGACCAGACGCACCTGAATTTTACGACCATGGCGGCGAGACATCTCCAGAATGCGGTCCACCAGCGGCAAGGCGCGTTTCTGATACGCCTGGACTGCCAGCCCCAGACCTTCCCAGCCTTGTATATCCCGGGACGACAACACCTGATCAAATATTTTTAACGATATCTCCAGCCGTTCGGTTTCTTCGGCATCTACCGTCAGGGCAATATTTTTACGGGCGGCTTTCACGCATAACTGACGAAGTTTATCCACCAGATCAGGTACACATCTGGATTCTTGCGAAACTTCATACCGGGGATGCAAGGCAGATAATTTAACAGATATGCCGGGTAAATCTGCGCCACGATCTGTATCCAACACCTCTATCGCAGACACATATCCGGCAAAATACATATCGGCATCCTGCGCCGTGCGCGCCCCTTCGCCCAGCATGTCATAAGATAAACGATATCCTTTAGATTCCCATGTCCGCGCAGATTTTTGGGCATCTTTCAAATTTTGTCCAACCACAAACTGACCACCCAGCATTTTCATCGCCTGCGCGAGTGCCTGACGTAAAACAGGCTCCCCCAGTTTGGCAAACAGACTATTCAGTGTACCCGCGGTGATCGCCAGCCCCAGACCCGCCGCACGGGTCATCCAATCGGCATTATGTTGATTCTTCAGCCAGTTGGTATCCACAATTTTATCACGTATCAAATGCCCGGCGGTCGTGCCATCCGGAACACGTAATAAGGCCTCGGCCAGACACATCAAGGCCATGCCTTCAGCAGTGCTTAAGGCATATTGCTGAAAAAAACTTTCAATCGAACCGGCCTTACGGCCTTTGGCGCGAATGGCGGTAATCATATCCTGTGCCTTGGCCGAAACGGTTTCGGCTCGATGTTCCGGCCAGTCAAGCGTGCGCAGGATATCTTCCATGCACAGTGTTTCATCGCGGTATAAGTAAGATGACAGCATGAAAAAGATTCTATACGATTTCCGGCCATGACAACAGATGACCTGTTTGCCCGTTCACACAAATCCAACATACCGGAATTATCCGTAAGTGATCTAGCGCGGGGGATACAATCCACGCTGGAACAAACCTTTGGCCGGGTGAGGGTCAGAGGAGAATTGACCGGATTGAAACTGGCGTCATCCGGGCATCTTTATGGGGATATCAAAGACGAAGACGCTGTGATTAACCTGATTTGCTGGCGGTCATCCCTGCCGAAGCTCTCCGTGAAGCCCGAAGATGGCATGGATGTGATTGTCACTGGACGCATATCCTCTTATCCCAAATCATCCCGATACCAGATTATTATCGACCATCTGGAGCTGGCGGGGCAAGGAGCCCTTCTCAAGCTTCTCGACGACCGGCGAAAAAAACTGGCGGCCGAAGGATTATTCGACCCGGAGAAGAAAAAATCCTTACCCTTCCTTCCTGACATCATCGGGGTTGTCACCTCGCCCACGGGGGCGGTCCTTCGGGATATCATGCACCGTCTGGATGAACGCTTTCCGCGTCGGGTCTGGCTCTGGCCGGTCGCCGTTCAGGGGGTGGGATCTGCCGAACAGATTGCCGCTGCCATACGCGGGTTTAATCAATTGCCGCGCAAACCGGATGTGATCATCGTCGCACGGGGGGGGCGGATCATTAGAAGACCTCATGGCCTTTAACGAAGAAATTGTCGTCAGAGCCGTGTTTGAAAGCCATATCCCCGTGATATCGGCTGTCGGGCATGAAACAGATACCACCTTAATTGATTATGTGGCAGACCAGCGCGCACCTACCCCCACCGCCGCGGCCGAAATGGCCGTCCCCCGACGGGATAACCTATGGGCGTTTGTACAGGATATGTCACATCGTTACGCTCAGACCCTGCACCGTCAATACCGGGAGTCGCGTCAGACCTTATTGTCTTTATCGGCGCGCATGGGAGATCCCTTGCGGTTACTTGACATCAAAACACAACGTCTGGATATCGCGCTGGCTAGTTTGCGGCATCCTCGGGAAAAATTGGCACAGATGCATGAACGTCTCACCTACCGCGGGGAACGTCTGCTACAGCTTCGTACGCATCTGTTTGACCGATGGCAATCTGCTTTAGCGGGACAGGGAGCCCTGCTGGAAAGCTATTCCTTCCACCGCATTCTTGACCGGGGATTTGCCGTGGTTCGGGATGCCAAAGGTCGTCCGATAACTCGCGCTGAACAGGCTTTACCCGGCATGACGATCGATATTGAGTTTGCAGGTGCAAAAAAGATTGGCGCAATTGTCCAAAACCCGATAAAAAACGCCTCATAATCGCTGTGCTTGCCCCTTTTTATGGTATATTTGACTTATATGCGTGTTTCCTTACCCGAACTGATGGATAAATTGGCGGTTGGCTATGGCCTATCTGCCTACGAGACATGCCCGTGGTCTGTTTATGATGCAGATAAAGGGATCACCTGTTCGGCCGAAGTGCGCATGGATGGCGAAGGCAAGGAAGTCGAAGCCGAGCTTCAGATGATGTATGACGTTCCGCCTGAAGGCAAACCCCCGGTGGAGCAGATTTTCTGGATGGTCTGCAAACCTGTCAGCCCAGATTTGTGGGAAACCAAAGATATCAAAATCAGGGGCGCAGATGAAAAATCCGTATTCGACTGGGGCACGAAAGGCGCGTCTTTTTTTGTGGCCTGCGTCACCGAA
>CAZZGO010000010.1:10406-28187 GCA_964654245.1 uncultured Pseudobdellovibrionaceae bacterium
CGTATTCGACTGGGGCACGAAAGGCGCGTCTTTTTTTGTGGCCTGCGTCACCGAATTGAAGATGGAAAAAATTCCCGATATTGATGCCTTGATCGAAGAAGAAATTCGTAACAAGGAACGCTATGCCGGCGGCCGGGGCGGTACCAGCAAGGCACCCAAAATTAAACCACAAGCTTTATTGAATATGAAGCAAGGCCGCGGTTTCTAGAACATTATTCCTGAATCATCTGGGACACCATGATCCCATAATTGGTGGCGATGCGCCCCAATCCACCCTTGATGGTGTTGCCAATCGCATGAAACACCCAAGATGCGCCGATACGTTCCAGCTCCCCGATCAACAAACCCGTTCCGCCGGATTCAAGTTCGGTCGTTAAATCATACCGCATCATTTCCTGCCCGGTTTCTTTATTCACCAAACGGAAATAAACATTTTTAACATGCGTAAAGTTATTCTCGTTCATATCTAAATCATAAATCGATAGCGTAAAGGCAATCTTGACGATATCAAACGGCAGAGCCTGAAGATCCATGACCATGGATTCATCATCCCCTTCACCGGCACCGGTTCGTGAATCGCCCATATGTTTGACGGCGCCTTCGCATCCGGATTGATTATTATAAAAGATAAAATCCGAATCCTCGCGCGTACGGTCCATGCGGTCGAGAAGAAATAGACTGGCATCCAGATCCGGGGGATCCCGGTCAAACGATTTCAAATCCCAGCCAACACCCGCCATCAAATGTTTGAGCGAGGGGTCTTTGCGCATCAAATCAATTTGATCTCCGCGCTTGGCCTGATTTATTTCTTTAGTTTCAAACAGACCAGAGGCTTTTTTGCGTGCGGCCTGTGGATCGTATAATTCATCATTCGGGTCATCAGACATGCTTAATCCTATCCTCGTTTATGGCCATCCGTCCAGCCCAGTCCAAACCCAAACGCCCGGTCCATTTCGGCATGCCCGGGATAATATTCAAGGCAACTGGTCATCCGTATACCGCCGCGCACATTTTCAAGCAACGCCACAGCACATAAATCCATTTCGCTTTCGCGGGCACGCAAAGACACAATCATCGGTTTTTGACCGGGTACACAGACCTGAAGCTGAGGCCGAACCTCGTTCCAATTATCAATTCCATGATAAATATATACATACAGTATAAGTCTTTTGATATTCGGCCAATGTGCGCCATTGATACGGATAACTTCATCTTCACCTTCGGACAGGCCGGTGCGTTCATCCCCCGAGAGGTGAATATAAGGAGCCGTCTCATAGGCACCAAAACGTTCGCCAAAGGCTTGGATCCCCCCTTTTTCTCCCCCCTCAAGTTCATATAACGCGCCAATATCCAAATCAACCTGATGCAAGGTATGCTCGGTTTGAGGTTTTTTGTGGAATAATTTTTGAAAAAATCCGGGACGTTTCGGGGTGGCCATTTTGACCACATCCCACGCCACCCCGATTTTGATATCCGGCAGGCCGCCCTCGGGTGGATTAACAATGGCAACCTCGCCGGGCTGGGTCAAAAAATCGGCTTTTTGGTCCTGATCCAGCGGACTGATAAATCCGGCGGCACCAAAACCCCCGTGACGGGAACGTTGAACCCGGTATCGATCCGCTTCTAACAGGGAATCAACGGATGTTTTTTCTTCCATGGCATTCAAGACCTTTTATTTATCCCTGACTATATGCTAAACGAAAGCATATTCAAAGAAACAGAAAAGGAAAGACCCCATGGCTTCGTACCAATATGTCTATGTGATGAAAGACCTGATCAAGACATATCCGGGAGGGAAAACCGTTTTGAATGGCATTACCTTGAGCTTTTTGCCGGGGGTTAAGATTGGTGTTCTGGGGCCGAACGGGGCGGGGAAATCCACGCTGTTAAAGATTATGGCCGGGGTGGATAAGGAATTTACCGGTGAAGCCTGGGCGGCGCAGGGCGCGCGCGTGGGATATCTAGAGCAGGAACCGCAACTGAATCCATCAAAAAACGTGGCGGAAAACGTCATGGTTGCGCTGGCACCCATCAAGGCGAAAATTGACCGATATAATGCTGTGGCTTCGGCGATGGCCGAACCTGATGCCGATTTTGACGCCCTGACCGAAGAAATGGGCACGCTTCAAGAGGAAATTGATGCCGTGGATGGCTGGTCGATTGATCAGACCGTTGAGATGGCGATGGAAGCACTTCGGTGTCCGCCGGGCGATGCCGATGTCACCCATTTATCCGGGGGAGAAAAAAGGCGTGTGGCACTCGCGCGCTTACTTCTTGAAAAGCCGGATCTTCTTCTTTTGGATGAACCGACAAACCATCTGGACGCCGAAAGTGTGGCCTGGCTTCAGCGGCACCTCAAGGAATATACGGGCACCGTGATTATGGTGACCCATGATCGTTATTTCTTGGACAATGTCACCGGATGGATTCTTGAGGTAGACCGCGGCCGCGGCATTCCGTACGAAGGTAATTATTCCGCCTATCTGGATGCCAAACGCAAACGTCTGGAACAAGAAGCCAAAGAAGATGCGTCTCGTGCCAAAACTGTTGAGCGTGAACTGGAATGGATACGGCAGACGCCCGAAGGACGCCGTAAAAAGTCTAAGGCGCGTGTAGCCGCTTATGATGATTTGTTGGCCGAGGCCGAGCGCGAGAGCGTCCGCACGGCGCAAATTGTTATCCCCGCCCCGCCGCGTCTGGCCAATCAAGTGGTCGAAGCCAAAAATATTCGTAAAGGATATGATGATCGCCTGTTGATTGATGGCCTAACATTCAAATTGCCGCCGGGGGGGATTGTGGGTGTCATAGGCCCCAACGGCGCCGGAAAGACAACCTTGTTTCGGATGATTACAGGCACCGAAAAACCCGAGGGCGGCGAATTTATCGTCGGCGAGAGCGTGAAGTTAGGATATGTCGATCAAAGCCGGGATTCTCTGGACGCTAATAAAAATGTCTGGGAAGAAATTTCAGATGGCCTTGATATCTTGAAACTCGGAAAAATTGAAATGCAATCTCGCGCCTATGTGTCGGCATTTAACTTTCGGGGTCCAGATCAACAGAAAAAAGTCGGCACATTATCTGGCGGGGAAAGAAACCGCGTTCATCTGGCCAAAATGTTGAAATCTGGGGCCAATGTGCTGTTGCTTGATGAACCGACAAACGATCTGGACACAGAAACGCTCTCGGCGCTCGAAGAAGCGCTTGAAAAATTCCCTGGCTGTGCCGTGATCATTTCCCACGACCGGGCATTTCTGGACAGGCTGGCGACCCATATTCTGGCCTTCGAGGGGGATTCGCATGTCGAATGGTTCGAAGGAAATTATGAAGATTATGAAAAAGATTACAAGCGGCGATACGGCGATAACGCCTCGCCACACCGGATTAAGTATAAGCCTTTACGCAAGGCTGGATGATCCATGGGGTTTCGTGACCCGGTTAATATTATAACATATTGATATTATTACATATAATATCAAATTTCATCAAAAATAAGGGTCAGAAAAACAAGTTTCTGATGGCACGGCGTGGCCGATAGGATCAGATTCTATCCCTTGGCGTTAAAATCATTTATGATCAAACAGTTACATCTGTATCGGGGTTTTCGCCCCATTTTCGCCTAAATTGGAAAAGCCTTTCCCCCCTATGATACACTTAAGTGGAATAGACATGAAAAATGACTGTCTCGTGCCGGGGGCTCAGATCTGTCATGACCGATATCATGTCATCAACGGGGCGAAATTAGACAAGGCATGACAGCACAAGCAAAACTCATCACCGGACGAAATGTGGCGCGATATGTTTTGTTGCCCGGCATTTTGCCGCGCCTGAAAGAATTTGCCGGATCAGGCTTTGGGTATTTTGCGTTTCTGATCGCCAGCGTTTATGCCAGCGTGCGCATTCTCCCGCCTCAACATCCTTATACCAATCCGGCCAATATCGGTAAATTTACCCTGCGTCAGGTGGTTGCCGCGGCCGCGAATAACATCACGGTCAGTAAAAAGAATATCGACCAGATTGTTATTTTCATCGCCATTCTGGCGGCCATTATTTTGTTATGTTTTCAATTCATCACCCTCATTTTCGTCATTTTTGGTGGCAGTGCCTTTGCGCAAGAAGCCGAAGCGGCCAGAGGCACCCTAGGTGAAATTTTTGTCACCACGAAACCTGAAAAAGACATCGCCTTTATGTTGATGGATCATGTCTTCGGGGTGAAGGATTTCTTTAAATCTTCTGTGACAACCGGCACACCGTTCCATGTCGCCCTTCAATCTCTGTTCGAATTTTATAACTATGCCATTCTGGTGGTCGCTGTTCTGGTCTTTTTATATTACGTGATCGTCGTCGTCGCCGAAACCGCACAAACAGGCGTTCCGTTTGGCAAAAGATTTTCGCATATTTATGCGCCTTTACGGCTTGTATTTGCGATTGGCCTTCTGGTGCCGATTAATTACGGTTTTAATACCGCCCAGTACATTGTTCTCTATGCCGCCAAGCTGGGCTCCAGCATGGCCACCAATGGTTGGATTGTGTTCAACAAAGCCCTAAATAACAAAAATCCTTTAGGGGCAGAACCTAAAACCCTCATCGCGGATGCCAAGGCACCGGATATCACCAGCCTGATTTCCTTTATCACCGTCGCCCATGCCTGCCGCGAAGCACACAAGATAGAGGAAGGCATAAAGATCGAGCCCTACATTACCACACGCGATCTTGTCTGGGCTATCACAGACACAAGTAACAGCGTAGGTTACGACACAGCCCTCACCCTCACCGAGGGAGGCAATATCACCATCGTCTTTGGGAAATTCACGGCCGGGGATCCAATGGATAAGGACTCAAAATCCAAAGGTGTTGAATTCTGTGGCTCCTTAAGGCTTCCGGTCAATTCCGGTGTTTTTAAAACAAGAGAGGAAAAGGACTCAAAAAAATCAGCCGGCGAACGTGCTGTCGGCAAAGCTTACTACGACCTCATTAATCGCATATGGGAAGATGAGAAAGTGAAAGCCTTGGGTGAACGCTTTGCCCATGCGCTTTATTACCTAAACATACCTGATGGAGGACCTGCAATCGTAGGAGATCCCTGTCACAAATCAGATCAACTGGGTGACTCAAAAACTTGTAAATCCCGCTACAAACCTCCTGGTATTGATAAACAGCTTACAAAAATCTTTCAACCTGAATTTGATAAGCAAATAAAAGAAGCTATACAAATAGCGCGTGATAATGCCGATTTTGCCTTTGAGGAAAACATTGGGGAACGGGGATGGGGCGGCGCAGGTATTTGGTACAACAAAATCGCCGAGGCCAACGGATCCTTTTTAGGGACTATTTTTGATGTTCCGGCGGCTAGCAGATTCCCCCAGATCATGGAAGATGTACGTGAAGAAAAGAAAAAACATGATAAGGGTGCGTCTGATGTGTGCAAAATTTTTGAGCCAACTTTTTCAAACAACAAACCCGTCTTTGATTCTATGGCTGACAATCGGCGTTCTTATTATGCGCGCGTCACCAGTGAGGCTTTTGGATACTGGCAATGCGAAGCCCAAACCGAAGATAAAAAAGGCCTGACCGGTAATATCGTTTGGGATGCGATGAATATGATCTTTGGCACCAAGGGGCTTTTTGACATGGTCAATAACAAGCCAGACGCCAAAGGTAATTTACCCGTACACCCGTTGGCGCAGATGGTGGCCATCGGCAAGGGGATGCTCGATAGTTCGGTGCGCAATCTGGGGTATTCGATGGGGTTTGCCGTCGGCGGCGGTATTTTAGGCGCACTGAATAAACATCTCGGTGAATCACTTCAAGCGGTCAGTGGCTTTTTTATGGGTGTCGCCACGGTTGGGCTATCTGTCGGGTTTGTGTTGTTTTATATTCTACCTTTCTTGCCCTTTATTTATTTCTTTTTTGCGGTTGGAAGCTGGGTTAAGACCATTTTCGAAGCCATGGTCGGCGCCCCCTTATGGGCGCTCGCCCATTTGCGCATTGATGGGGATGGGTTCTCGGGAAAATCGGCTAACGGCGGATATTTCCTGATCCTTGAAATTTTAATCCGCCCTATTTTGACTGTCTTTGGGCTTATCGGCGGCATGGCCATTTTTACCGCCATGGTTTCCGTTTTAAATGAACTGTTTAAACTGGTGGTCTTAAATACAACCGGCACAGAATTGACCGTGATGGGTACACCTGCGGGCGGTACGCCTTCGCCTGCCGGGGATACCGCAATAGATGTTTTCCGCCGCTCCATCGTGGACCAGTTTTTCTTTACCATTGTCTATACGGTTATTTCTTACATGCTTGCGACGACATCCTTTAAGATGATTGACCTTGTCCCCAAGGCCATTATGCGCTGGATGGGTTCTGGCGTGTCTTCCTTCGGGGATAATATTCAGGATGCCACTGGCGAGCTGACGAAATATGCCACTATTGGCTCCACGATTTTAGGTGGTCAGGTGACGGGTGCCATGAATAAACTGGGTTCTGCGGCAGGTGCCACAGGCGGTGCCTTGATTAAAGCAGGTATGGATACTGGCGGTGCGCCGGCACCTAAGGCTTGATGATGGGATATAAAAAATGCGTTTTAATATAACACGGCAGACTTTCATCTCGTATACGCTCACCCCGCAAATTATGCCGCGGGCCTTCCGCCTGTTCAATGGGACGTTTTCCCATCTGGCGTTTTTCATGGCGCTTGTTTATCGCGCGGTGAATATTCTTCCACTCGGCCATCCTTTCACCCTCAGCCAGAATTTAGGTAAATTTGGTCTGCGTGAGGTTATTTCTGTTGCGGCCAGCAATTTAAAATTCACCCGAAGCCATCTGGATCAAGTGATCATCTTTTTTGCAATCCTGTCTGCCATGATCATCCTGTTTTTACAGTTTATCCTTTTATTTATTTTTATGACCGTCGGAACGGCGATGGCCTCCCCGCCCTCCAGCTGGAATGATATTTTGAAATCACCGGATTTGGAAAAAGATCTGGCGATGCGAATTTTAAGCCATATTTTTGGTATCAAAGAACTTTTCGGGACAGAAAAAGGAAGTGCCGCCTTTCACACCGCGCTTCATGCCCTGTTTCAATTCTATAGTGTGGCTTTGCTCGTGATCGCCGCCTTAATCCTGATCTATTTTGTGTTTGCCGTACTCGCCGAAACCGCACAACACGGCACCCCTTTCGGGAAAAGATTTAATCACGTATGGGCACCTATACGACTTGTAGTCGGCATTGGTCTTTTGGTGCCTGTCACCTATGGTTTGAATGGGGCGCAATGGATTACGTTGTATGCCGCAAAATTCGGGTCTAACTTTGCCACAAATGGTTGGATTAAATTTAACGATACGTTGGGCGAAAGTTGGAAATCAACAAACGAAACCGATAAGACAAATCTTGTCGCCACCCCCAATACCCCGGATACCCAGCCGCTTGTTGCGTTTTTAACCATCGCCAAAACCTGCAAAGTAGCTACGGAAGATAGATACCAAAGTGCCGGAAAACGAAGAGAGATAAGGGGGTATATCGTTAAAAATAACGCAGAGAGCGAAGGCGCAGATTTTATTGGTAAGTCATGGGAACAGGCGGCAGACTTTGCCAATAGGGGGGATATCCGAATCCGCTTTGGGGAAATGAGCCGAGAAAATTATACCAACCAACGAGGATTTGTAAAACCGTGGTGCGGGGAATTGGTTTTATTAGCCACGAATAAAAAAGACCCCGGTGCCAGAATTATGCAAGAAGCTTACTATAAACTGGTTCAGGATATCTGGAGCAGTAAGTATGACGATATCGCGAATGCGTATTATGAAAGATTTGGAAAACCTAAACAGAACGATACAGCAGGCCCTTTAGTTGATAAAGCTTTTAAAGCAAAAGCTTTTGAAGACGCACAAAAACCGATCACCGAAGCCATCAAAAAAGCTGTCGAAGCACAAGTTGGTTCGGATATATGGACGGCAGAAGACACAACACTCCGCGAACATGGATGGGCGGGTGCAGGTGTTTGGTATAACAAACTGGCGCAGGTCAATGGGGTGATGGTCGCGGCGGTGGATGCGCTTCCAGCGCCTCGTGCAATGCCTCAAGTTATGGAGGACGTACGTAAGAAAAAGAAACAGCAAAACCAAGCCATTGATCCGGATACGATGTATGAACAAACGCTATCTGGAAATAATGCTATTGTATTGACTGATCCTGAAGACTCGGCCGTCGCTCGAACCTTGAATGAAATTTACAAAGATTGGCGTAAAGATGGAGGCCTGCGTACCGATAGGCTGGCCTCACACACCTCCATGACTGGAAATGCCTTGATTGATTTTATCAACCTGATTTTCGGTACAACCGGTTTATTCGATATGTGTAAAAATGCCGATATTCATCCCATAGCTCAACTCTCCAACGTGGGCAAAGGATTGGTTGATCACTCTATTAAAATGTTTTCAGCTTCCCTCGGTCTGGGAATGGGGGCGGCCTTGGTGCCACATATCGGGCCTGCCTTGGGTGCCATGTCAGGGTTCATGGTAACGATAGGGATGATTGGTCTGGTCACAGGATTTATCCTGTTTTACATCGTACCGTTTTTACCGTTTTTATATTTTTTCCTGGCCGTCGGGGAATGGGTGAAGGGATTATTCGAAGCCATGGTGGGCGTGCCATTATGGGCTTTGGCACATTTAAGGATCGACGGCGAAGGCTTGCCCGGCGATGCCGCTATGGATGGTTATTTCTTGATATTAGAAGTGTTCCTCAGACCGATTATGATTATTTTTGGGCTTCTGGCCTCACTGACGATTTTCGCCGCTTTGGTCAAAGTATTAAATGAAATTTTCTATTTGGCTGTATCTAACTTATCCGGATTTAATCCAGAGCGCACAGGCGCCTGCGGCAAAGGGGCGGGTGGTACCGGCCCCCAAGTGGGCACAATGGATTGGTTTCGGGGGCCCATTGATGAATTTTTCTTTACCATTCTATATGCCATTATTGTGTACATGATGGGAATGTCCTGCTTTAAATTGATCGACTTGATCCCAGATAACATTCTTCGCTGGATGGGCACAAATGTGAACAGCTTCGGCAAACAAGCAGGTGAGCAGGCACAAGGATTGGTTCAGTATCTGACAGCAGGCGGCGGCGCAATGGCATCAAACCTAAAAGGATCCGTTGAGTCACTCGGCACCGCTGGTTCAAAAGCCGTTCAAGGAATATCCGGGAAATAACGTATAAGCCAGAGGCATGATGGCACAGAACCAAACATACAAACGACAGGTTATTTCCTATCTGATACTTCCTCAGATCCTGCCGCGCATTCATGATCTCGTGAGTTCTGGATTTTCTAATCTAGCTGTCTTCATGGCGTATGTGTTTTACATGGTCCGCATTCTGCCCAAAACACATGCCTATTTAAAAATAGAAAAAAAAGGGACATTTGGTGTTCGGCATGTGATTGCCGAAGCCGCCAACCATATTGTGGTTTCTCGAAAAAATATTGATCAGCTAATTGTTTTCACGTCTATCCTATCGGCACTGGTTATTTTATCACTTCAATTTTTGCTGTTAATTCTGGCTTTGTTTTCTGGATCGGCTAATGCCAGTCCCGGCAGTGCTAACTATAGTGAATTCTTTAAATCTAATCCCGTGGTTATTGAAACTCCAACTGGGCCTCAAACGGGTGATTTGGCTTTTCGTATTTTAAACCTTGTGTTTGGATTTAAAGGCATCTTTGGGTCTGTACCGATTACAACCACGCCGTTTCACCTAGCACTTCAATCCTTACTGACATTTTATGGTTACGGAATATTGGCCATTGGCTTGCTGGTTGTTCTTTATTATGTAGTGACCTTGGTCGCTGAGACCGCAGAATCGGGTGTTCCTTTTGGCAAAAGATTTAATCATGTCTGGGCACCGGTTCGGTTGGTTATCTTTCTGGGATGCCTGATCCCGCTCAGCACAAATGGGATCAATATCGCCCAATGGTTTGGGTTAAATGCGGCCAAGTTAGGGTCTAATCTGGCAACGAATGGCTGGATTAAGTTTAACGAGCGTATTTCGACTACTTATCTGGGGGAGCGTATAAAACTAATCGGCAAGCCAAGCACCCCGGAAACATCTTATTTAGTTGCCTATATGATGGTGGCCAAAACATGTGCGATCGCCCATAAACGTCAGACAGGGGAAGACGTTAAAATCTATACCGGATATGGCGGTAATAGCCGTATCGTAAGTGGATCAACAACTTATCAGAGTCTGGCTGGCACATCGCAAGGGGGATCCGTCAACATGATCTTTGGGGTCATGCCAGAGGGAGATGGACCCGAGCAAAAAAGCCCAGATCCTGTCTGTGGGGAAATTATTTTCCCGACGACGGATGCTTCAGAACCCGGATCTGCCAAAATGCAACAAAGTTATTTTAACCTTGTGCGGGAGTTGTGGGACGGCAAATTCAAAATAGAGGAATATGCCCGAAATTATTCAGATAATTTTCAGCCGGATGCCGTTGAGGGCAACCCTTCAACCTTAAAGCCTTTGCCCGATGAGGCTTACAAAAATGAAACCGCCAAAAAACTTGATGAGCTTGTTTCCGGGTTTATCGATGAAGCTGTTAATGAACAAATCAAAAATGGTAAATGGGCAGTCGAACTAACTATTCGGGAATATGGATGGGGGGGTGCGGGCATCTGGTATAATAAAATTGCCCAAATGAACGGGGCTGTGATGGCGTCTGTCCGGAGTACACCACGCGTTCACTTAATGCCAGAAGTGATCGAGAAAATCCGTAAACATAAACTATCTCAAGATGCCAATTTAGTGGCCGAAGAAGTCTGTAACCCCATGCTGGCAGATGGGAAAACGGTCCCTCTTTTGAACAAGGCAGATTTATCTGTGGCGCGTGCCATTAAACCGGTCTGTACTTTTTGGACAAAAAATGGCTTTAGGGCTGATGCGCTCGCGAGTCAGGTAAAATTATCCGGAAATATTATCATTGATGCCATCAACATGCTGTTCGGCACACAAGGTGTTTTCAATTTATGTAAGAATTCTGACATTCATCCGCTTGCACAATTGTCAATGGCCGGACGGGGGTTGATTGAAAGTTCGGTGGCGGCATTTGGCGGCACGATCTTTTTTGGCGCAACAGGAACATTGGCACGCGCGATGGGACAACATTTCGGCGTAGCCTTACAAGCTGTTTCAGGGTTTTTTACAACTATTGCCGGCATTGGTCTGACGGCAGGGTTTGTTTTATTTTACGTGGTGCCTTTTATGCCGTTTATTTATTTCTTCTTTGCGTTGGCGGGATGGATCAAATGCGTTTTCGAAGCCATGATCGGCATTCCGTTATGGGTTTTAGGCCATCTTCATATTGATAGTGATGGTATGTTCGGAGATAAGGCCGAGGGGGGATATTTCCTGATTTTTGAAATATTTTTAAGGCCAATCATGATTATTTTTGGCCTGCTGGCGAGTATTACCATTTTTGCCGCCACGGTTCGTGTGCTGAACGAAATTTTTTATCTGGTTATCGCCAATATGTCTGGCCATGATCCAGCCAGCTCCTCTACCTGCTTCAAGCCCCCTGAAACCAGCAAGCCCAGCGCACCGTCGGCTGAGGGGTCTGCTTTTACGCGGGGGACGCTGGATGAATTTTTCTACACCATTGTCTATGCCATCATTGTATATATGGTGGGTATGTCCAGCTTTAAGATGATTGACATGATCCCCAATAATGTCATGCGCTGGCTGGGGGCAGGCGTTTCAGGATTTGGAAAACTGCAATCAGACCCGACACAGGACATGATGAAGGCCGTGACTGCCGGTGGAAGCGTCATTGGCGGCCAATTAAAAGAAGGTGCAGAAAAAATCGGCGGCGGCGTCCAGAGTTTAATGGGACGTGCGGAATAAATCCTGATTTTTTGAATTCAAAAATGGTTATTGGCGTTTTTCACGCAAATGGCTGAGCAGGACTTGGATACTCCCGCCGCCACGTTGGATCACGCTCGCGAAATCGGAACGTTGAGTTACGCTCATACTAACGCCTTCGATAATCACATCGACAATCTTATAGGTGCTGTCCTTATAACGCACGCGCCAATCTACCTGTATTTTTTCACCCGCGTCAGGAACAATATATGATGTCACCATCGTATCCTTGTCCCCATCACGCCGGAAAGCCTGGACATCAAATTTCTGACCTTTGTAATCATTAAAACGGTTGGAATAGACATCAACCACCATGTCTTCAAACAACATCTGATATTCGCGTTGCTGGTCGGGGGTCGCTACATTCCAGTTACGCCCCAATGCAAATCGGCCGATCGTTTTCATGTCAAAACTGGATCTGAGGAGTTTTCTAAACTCGGATTGTTTTTGAGAAATCGAAAGAGAGTTGTTTCCTAAAAACCCAATGGCACGTTGACCCATAGCATCAATAAATTTCTGGGCACCTTGACCAATTTGGTCATTAGCCTGTGCGGCACTGATATTTTGAATCATCGCTGAAGATAGCACATGTTCAGAAATTCGATCTGCCCGCGCATCCGGCATGAAAGAGAAACACGCGACTGTCAACATCAGAACAGAAACTACAGATTTTTTCATCTCATCATCCTTCAAAGTAATGTCAGGTTCATGTCCCTGATTGAGTATACCCTAACCGACAACCATGGCTTTTTTACGCAGGGTATACCCTGCCCTGCCCTATTTAGGTCATTATTTTATTCGTATTCAGGAATAGCCGGACCACTGGACGTAGCGGGATCAAGATCCTGAACCAAGGCCGCGCGGCGCTGAATATAAGCACTCCGCAGGGCGGCGTAGTAATCAAATGAATTGCGGCGCAGATCATCAATCACATCCAGAAGTTCTTCCCGTTGATCCACAACACTGGTACCAACACGGCCATAATGCCATTCTTCGCGGTCAGTATTGAAAAGATACATTCGTACAGGATCCGCATATGAATCAACCAGCGTCCCCACCGAGTCACGCAAGCTGGACGGTCCTAACAAAGGTAGGACAAAATAAGGACCATGCCCCACACCCCAGACAGCCAGAGTCTGGCCGAAATCTTCGGGTTCATAGGGAACGCCGCCATCAGACGCTAGATCCAGAATACCCCCAAACCCTGCCAGTGTGTTCACCACCATGCGCAGAGTTGAATTGGCCGTACCCTCGAGATCGCCTTGCAAAATCTGGTTACCAATCACAACAGGGCTTTTGAGATTGCGCAGAAAATTACGCATCACCACACGAAAAGCTTCGGGTGTGAATTTACGGTAGCCCCGTGCAATCGGTTCTAGAGCGACTTTATCAATCCCATCGTTGACCTTGAGCATGAAGCGGTTGGAACTTTCGAGAGGATCGTAAACAGCGTTTTCGGCAGTATCTGTTGAGGTCGTGGTGGTTGAACACGCACTCAATGTTATTGCCATCAGGGCAATCACCGAAAGCCGAGCCAACACGGCAAAATCAAAACGGACAGACAACATACTTTCGGCTCCCTCAAAAAAATTCTTAAAAAAAACGACCCAGAACGCTTCCCGAATTCTCGGCTCACGTCACTTTATTTAATCCCAAACTGGTTAACGAAGGATTAGACCTCTACCTGTTTGATTTACGTGATAAAACTTTTTACTAATAAGTTCTGTAAAATAAATATTTTGATCACAACCTCGTCATTCATAATGTTATTCGGCACATAGGGTCAATGCGAAATTCGTCTTCCGGCCAAAGCCTTACACAAAAATATACAAATCTGTGGCTTTCAGGTAACAGGTGCGCTGTCTATCCATCTTCCAGGGTCATCATAGCGGTTAGTCCCAGCAGAAAACATATGACCGCCGGCATCCAGGCCGCCAGCACAGGCGGAAGTTGTCCGGATATTCCCAAGGCCTGAAGAAAACTTGACGTGAAAAAGACCAAAAAGCCCATGGCAACGCCCATCACAATCAGAAGAGATGTCCCTCGGGATCGGGGCGGACGGAGCGATACGGACGCCGCCAGCAGAATCATTGCCACAAACAATAAAGGCGCCGAGAGGAGTTTTTGGAAATGAATCTTGATCTGTCCCGCATCAAAACCTGTTGTTTCCAGCGTCTTGATAAAGGCGGGAATTTGCCAGAACGGGATTGTTCCCGCCGAAGAGAATGTATCCTCAATTTCGTCAGAGGTCAGGTGCGTTGCCAATGATATGTAATCTGATCGATCCGGGGGGAGGCCAGGTTCGTTGACCAAGGCTCCGCGAAAACCCCACTGACCGCGTTCTAAGACCGCCAGATCCGAATCGATGCGTTTGACGAAATTATTCTGAGAGTCAAAAAACAACACCATCGTTTTCTGAAGCACCCATTCCGGGAGTTTGACTGTCTGGGCATGCAAAATGGCATTCCCGCCTTCATAGGGCTGACGAAGCCATAAGCCTTGGGCGGATAAAGACACAAAACTTTGTTGCCGGTTTAAATGCACGGCTTCAAGACGTTCATATCGGGCAATCAGCAACGCCCCCACCGGGTTTAAAACGGTCATCTGAAGACAGCCAATTAACAGTGCGACGCCCATCACCGGGGATAAAAATTGCCAGACCGACAACCCCGCAGACCGAATGACCACCAGTTCCTGACGGCGCGTTAAATGCCAAAATGTCAGCATGGCCGAAAATAAAACGGCAAAGGGCAAGACCACCTGCCCGACCTCGGGCAATTTAAACAACCCCATCTGTAGCACCAGCGGCAACGGTACATCATCGAATTTGTTGGCGCGGCGCAATAATTCAACCGTATCAAACAAATAGGCAACGCATAATAACGCACCAAAAACGCCCAAAAAACGATAGGTAAAAAAGATCGCCAGATAACGTGTTAAGGTCGGAGGAAAGATTTTTTTCATAGCGTTTCTGCCTTGATCTGCCGGAGCCGGAGATGCCGCCAGAGACGAGTCACCTCTTCTTCGTACCGCAGTAACGTAAAACCCAAAACTAAAGGCAATAACACTACTCCATACATCATGAAAATGCCCCAGAGATGCAGATTGGCAAGTTCCAGAACACTCATATAGGCCAGCTGGATGGCAATGGTCAGACACGCCGCCGTCAAGACACGCAAACCTTGCCCCCGTCGATCCACAGGCCCCACCAAAAGACAGGCCAGTGCCATCATCGTCAAGGTCATTGCCAGAACAGGACCTGCGATACGGCGATTGGCTTCAACGATAAATTTATACGCGCCGCGCGGATCTTTTAAGGTAATCTCATCCGGGTTCAGTAATTCAGAAAAACGTCGTTCTTCGGGTTCGCGCCACCGTGTACTAACGGCCGAATTTTCAGGAAAATCAACTGAATACCGACTAAAATCAAGACGGTTCAAGGCACCCGTTTGCTGGTTGATATCTTGACGCGATCCGTCAAAGACGATCACCTGTTGCCCTGTATCTGTTGCCACCAGTTGCCCGCGCCGTGCCATGATGGTCACCGGTGCCGGAAGTTCAGGGCGGCTGTCATGAATGACAAGACCTTCGAGCACGCCGCCTTCGGATCTTTTTTCAACAAAAACCGTCAGGTCGTCCCCTAATTGATTAAACACCCCTTCACGTAGCAAAAGCGTTGAAAATTCTGTTTTGATATTCTGGCGCAACTGATGAAGCGCATTAAGAGATGCCGGTGCCAGCCATATTGTATTCACTATGAGAAACAGTGTAATTCCAGCCGATAACAAAATAGAAGCCCTGCCTAACCGAAGCGGGGAAAAACCCGCCGCCCGCATCGCGGTGACTTCGCTATCTCCTGACATACGGTTATAGATAAAAACGACAGCCATCACCAAGGCCAAGGGAAAAATCACTTCGAACAGCCGCGGTAGAGCCAGAAAACTTAAGACCCAGAACGCCGCACTGGACGCCCCGGAATTAATCACCAGTTCCAAAAAGCGAAGCGACTGGGTCAGCATAATGATCGCCGAAAGCGTCAGCGCAATTAACACAAAGGCTCCCCCTACCTGCCGAAATAAGTATCGATCAAAAATCATCCGGAATATTTCTTGATCCTTTCTTGATCTTTTATGGCCGAAACATAAAATATCGTTATATTAAATATGGCTTATCACCTTAACCCGCACCCCAAGGGAAAACAACCCAATGCGTCTTCGCTTTTCTTTCTCTGCCTCTTCCCCAACCAAAATAGATACAGCCGTCATCTGCGTCTATGAGAACAAAAAATTTGATAAAACCCTCAGTCATCTGGATTCCGCCAGCCAAAAACATCTTCAGGATATCATGGGGCGTAACCCCGCCTTTGAGGGCAAGCAGGGTCAGATATTAAAATACACCCTCCCGAAAGGAAAAGGCCCCCGTCAGGTGATCTTATTGGGGGTCGGTCAAGCCAAAAAACTGAATGATCTCGCCTGCGAAACGCTGGGGGGTATGCTGTATCCCGCCTTGGCAGCGCACGGGGCAACAGATGTTCAGGTGCGCGCCCCTCAGCATCCGGACATGGCGGTGCGCGCCGAAAAAGCCAGTGCCCATCTGGCGTATGGCCTGATGTTGCGCGGATATCGTTTCGACAAATACAAGACGGAAAAAAGCGAGACCAAAAAAACAGCACCTAACTTACCCATTCATTTTGTCACCCCGCGTGAGGCCGATGCCAAAAAAACATTCAAGACGCTTGAGGCCGTCGCCCAAGGCGTTTATCTCGCCCGGGATGTGATGAATGAACCCCCGAATATTCTCTATCCCGAAAGTTATGCCGCCATTATCCGCAAGGAACTGAAACCGCTGGGGGTCAGCGTTGACATTCTGGATATGGCGAAAATGAAAAAATTGGGCTTTGGGGCACATTTAGCCGTCGGACAAGGCTCTGCCCGTAAACCCTGCGTGGTGGTCATGCGGTGGAATGGCAAACCCAGTGCCAAAAACAAACCGCCGATTGCCTTTGTCGGCAAAGGCGTGACCTTCGATACAGGCGGGATCTCCATTAAACCCGCCGCCGGTATGGAAGACATGAAAATGGATATGGGTGGATCTGCGGCCGTGGTTGGGTTGATGAAGGCACTCGCGGGACGAAAAGCCAAAGTCAATGTGGTGGGGATTGTCGGACTGGCGGAAAATATGCCCTCACACAATGCGGTCAGACCCGGAGATATCGTGACGTCCCTGTCAGGCAAAACGATTGAGGTTTTCAATACCGATGCTGAAGGGCGTTTGGTGCTGTGCGATGCGCTAACCTATGTCCAGCGTACCTATAAACCTTCCCACATTATTGACCTTGCGACCTTGACCGGGGCCATCATGGTGGCATTGGGAATGGAATATTGCGGCGCGTTCGTGAATAACGACAAACTCTGGCAAGGCTTGAACGCGGCGTCGCAGGCCACCGGGGAAAAACTCTGGCGGATGCCTCTTGATGATGCCTATCGCAAGGCGATGGATGGGGTGCTCTCTGACCTCAACAACATGGGGAATGCAGGCCGTTATGGCGGCGCCTGTACGGCGGCCGGATTTTTGGAACGATTCATTGAAAAAGATACGCCGTGGGCACACCTCGATATTGCTGGCAAGATGATGCAGACGAAAGACATGCCCTCAGGCCCCAAAGGGGGTGCCGGTTTCGGGGTCAAATTACTCAATCAATTCGTGGCGGATCAATTTGAAACATGACCGATATCCGTTTCTATCATTTAACCACGCAAACGATTGATCAAGCGTTACCAGCCATACTGGCCAAGGCTTTATCGGGGGGTCACCGCGTGCTGGTGAAACTGGCGGATGAGACTCAGGTTGACCAGATAAATGATGTGTTA
>CAZZGO010000011.1:0-27466 GCA_964654245.1 uncultured Pseudobdellovibrionaceae bacterium
CATTGTACGCTAAGTCCTTCAGATTACACAAAAAGAAATGATTGACATAATTTTATTATGGGTTTAGATGTTAATTTTTATGTATATGAAGCCCCATGAATTTAAGTCAGTTACAAAATTTACCAAGACTGTATCCAAAAGACGATATTTGGATACATGGCACACGTTTATCCCCCAGTCTAAAAGATAAAATAATCAATCTTATTACTCATATCAAATCCGATAAGCCTAACATACCAATTATAGATTATAGCGATCTACCTGTTATGGATGTGAATGCGTCTATCTTTATTGGAGATGATATTCTTCATGGGAGAGCTAAGGATGCGCTCGTACAATTATTCGACTATGTTCGTCCACTGAAGCTTATTTCATCATCTTACACGCCAGTTACAACCCAAAATCTTACGTTTGTCCCTGGATTTCCACAAATTGCATTGCCAAAGCCGATACGGCCTAATTTTAAGCCCTTGGAAGATGTGTTATTTGAAATTGGTCAAGAGTTTATTGGGCTGGATAACGTCAAAGAACTATTCCGAAGAATGGCCACGACCCATGTTGAATATCTGGGACGTTCGGCACACGGAGAACAAGGTTTAGAAAAACCGTCACATCACATGATTTTGGCCGGCAACCCGGGTACAGGTAAAACAACCATCGCCCGCTATGTCGGAAAATTACTCCATGCGGCAGGGTATTTATTTAAACCTGACGTTCATGAAGTCACCCGTAAAGATATGGTGGGTGCATATGTTGGCCATACCGCTCCTATCACCAATAAAGCCGTTGATACCGCCATGGGCGGGGTTCTATTTATCGATGAAGCCGGAAGTTTAGCGTACTCAGATAGCGATAGAGATTTTGGAACCGAAGCGATCAAAACACTGATTACGCGACTTGAAAATAACCGACATGATTTTGTGTGTGTCATGGCCAGTTATCCGGATGAAATAGAGAGGCTTTTAAAAATAGATGACGGATTATCAAGCCGTATTGCCCATCAGGTTAGAATCAGAGATTTTTCTACCGAAGAAATGATAGATATCTTTTTTAATAAATTACCTGATTATCAGTTAGTCGTTGACGATGAAAAGGTTATGACGTCTGTTGAACAGCTCATTACCCAAGTCGTTCGTGAAGGTAACGCTAGAGAATACGGGAATGGCCGTTTTATTCGAAATATGCTGGACACACTTGTTTCCATGCGGGCATGCCAAGATATTGATCTCTCTTTTGATGAGGTATTCGAGCGGGCGGCTAAATATGGTGTGAACAAGGATTTGACCCTTGAGGTTTTTGAAAAAGCGCGTCCAGTTATTTTAGAAAAAGCAAAAATTGGTACTGGTCAAAAAAAGAAGGGAATAGGCTTTACAGCTGATGTTGGTTAAAATTGTAGCCTTGTGCGTATAATAACGCGGAGAGATCGTTGTAAAATAAGCAATTACGAAGTGTTTCCTGTAAAATCTTTTTAGGGCGATACCCCACGCCCAATCCCGCGGCCGAAAGCATCGGCAGATCATTGGCGCCGTCCCCAACCGCCAGCGTCTCGGATAGATCAAGGCCATGATCTTCTGCATAGGTTTGCAGATAGGATAATTTTGAATTTTTATCCAAAATAGGGGGAATAACCTGTCCCGTCAGGTGTCCATCTCTGATCTCAAGTGTATTACCATGATGGTCAGTAAACCCAAGTTGACGCGCCACCGACCCCGTGAAAAAGGTAAATCCACCTGATACCAAAACACAAGGTACCTGATGTTGACGAAGCGTTTTAAGCAATATATATGCCCCGGCGGAAATACGGGTTTGATCCAACGTGACCTGAAGCTTATCGACAGAAAGCCCTGCCAGAAGTGCTACGCGCGCCCGTAAGGCTTCATGGAAATCCAGATCACCATTCATGGCACGGGTGGTGATGGCGGCAATTTCCTGACCGATCCCAGCATGTTCCGCCAGTTCATCCAGTGTTTCCGTGGTGACGATGGTGGCATCCATATCGGCCAGAAATAA
The DNA here is from genome assembly GCA_964654245.1 of uncultured Pseudobdellovibrionaceae bacterium. Taxonomy (GTDB): domain Bacteria; phylum Pseudomonadota; class Alphaproteobacteria; order Micavibrionales; family Micavibrionaceae; genus UWPOB-MICAV1. The sequence goes on from CAZZGO010000011.1 coordinate 2,011, forward strand.
TTTTTTTTGCCGGTTATGCTTCGGGGTGCAGAAGACATCAATTTTATCAATCGATAACGCCTCCCAGAGCATTTTGATTTGGCCTTGTGTCAGGCAGGACGCGATGCCGATATCTGCCGCTTTATGCGGGGATAACCAAACAGGCGACGATGTGATTGCCACCCCCTGCTGGGCGCAGAAACGTTCAATCCCGGCCAGATGCCCCAAGGTCAGTTTTTTATCTGATGCGACCAGCGTGAGAATAAAGCTCATATATTTTTCTTTCGGCGTGACAGAACCATCAGGATAAAGGCGCCATTCATGACAATCAACGAAACTGGATAGAGAGCTGTGATGACGCTTATGTTTTCAAGAGCCATTACACCTAGAATAAATTTAACCACGCTGAGGAGATAGGTAAAAAGTAATTCTTCGTGCGGCAGGATATAGGCTTTTCGGAAGGTAGGATAGAAGGCCAGCACATCTATGATCGTGATTAAGATCACCGCATAAAGCGGATTATCCGTCATCATCCATATCGGTATTGCCATCAATGCCCCCGTGAACGCGATCCAGTCTGAACGTGTGGGCGTAAAGGTTCCTTTGAATACAGAAAGGCCAGCAATGAAAAAGCAGACTAAGGCCGAAAACCCGGTGACCCAGGCTCCGGCGCCGGCATGGTCTGATATCTGAGCGATAAACCCGATCACCATTAAAACGCCGAATACAAACCACGAAAATCCATGGGGTTTTGTGGTGCCGGTGAAAATGGTTCGGATATAGGGGATGTAACTTATCAGGGCGATCAGCGTCGCCAATCCCCCTAAGATATCGCGCACATCCATGACTTAGGCCGCTTTCCGTCCGTATTGAATGGCCGTCAGATAGGCCGTCACGGCTCCTTGCCATCCCATCAATAATGCATCCGACGTCAGGGCATGACCGATGGATACCTCAGCGCACCGAGGTACTGCCGAAATAAAGCGCGCCAGATTATGGAGATTTAAATCATGCCCGGCATTGATTTCTAAACCGGCACGATATCCGGCCTCGGCTGTTTCAACATAGGCGGGCAAAAGATCAGGGTTAAAGGCATAGGGCCCGGTAAAAAGTTCAACGCGCTGTGCCCCGATATCGGCGGCGGCGCGCGCCATATCAGGCTTGGGGTCGATGAATAACGACACCCGGCGACCAGCCTCTTTTAACCGGCGAACAACATCGGATAAAAATATTTCTTGCGCGGGTATGTCCCATCCATGATCCGATGTTTTCTGGTTAGGATCATCAGGGACCAATGTCACTTGATCGCATTCATGCCGCGTGACCAGACGGATAAAATCTTCAGACGGGTAGCCTTCGATATTAAATTCAATCGATTTATTCGGCCATGTTTTTAAAAACCCGGCGATCAAGGGAATATCGGATTGCCGGATATGACGTTCATCTGGCCGCGGGTGGGCGGTTAATCCCTGTGCCCCGGCATCCAAGACCATTTTGGCATGTTCCAGCAGGTCAGGCTGTCCGGTGTCCCGCTGGTTCCGAAGCAGGGCTACTTTGTTTAAGTTCACAGAGAGTCTTGTCATGTTTGCCCTTTTGGGATTAAAAGCGTATTTGTTTTAACAATATTTTTCAAACTGACGCAAAGTATTTAACACCGGAGAACCCCATGTCCAGCAAACCTGCCGTTAAACCTCAAAATCCCTGTTTTTCATCTGGTCCCTGTGCCAAACGTCCGGGATGGTCTCTGGATGGCTTGAAAACCGCTGTACTGGGTCGTTCCCACCGCTCGGCACCGGGGAAGGCTAAACTGGCGGAGGTCATCGAAAAACATCGCACTATTCTGGGTATCCCGGTAGATTATAAAATCGCGATTGTTCCGGCGTCGGATACAGGGGCGGTTGAAATGGCGATGTGGTCGATGTTGGGTGGCCGCGGCGTGGACATGGTAGGGTTTGAAGCCTTTGGACTTGATTGGTACAAAGATGTCAAAGACCAACTTAAATTAACGGATGCGCGCCTTATCAAGGCAGATTACGGCATGCTTCCAGATTTATCGTCTGTGGATACGAAAACCCGTGATGTTGTGTTTACATGGAATGGCACCACGTCCGGCGTGCGTGTTCTGGATGGCAACTGGATTGCCGATGACCGGCAAGGTATCACGATCTGTGATGCCACCTCGGCGGTCTTTGCCTATGATATGCCGTGGGACAAACTGGATGTGACCACATGGTCATGGCAAAAAGTTTTGGGCGGTGAAGCGGCTCATGGGATGATTGTCCTTTCCCCCCGCGCGGTGGCACGGCTTGAGTCTTATACGCCGGATCGCCCACTTCCCAAAATTTTCCGCATGACAAACAAAGGCAAATTGATCGAAGGATTATTTAAAGGTGAGACCATTAATACACCGTCTATGTTGGCCACGGAAGATTGTCTGGATGCCTTAAACTGGGTTCAATCGCTGGGCGGCCTTAGATCTGCGATGGCGCGGACAAAAGCCAATTTTGAGGCGGTAGAATCCTGGGTTCAAAAAACCCCGTGGGCTGAATTTTTGGCAGAGGTGCCAGCAACCCGGTCTTATACCTCAATCTGTCTTAAAATTGTCGATCCAGATTTCTTGGCGATGGATGATGAGGCTCGTCAAAATTTTGTCAAAGACATGACCAAACGTCTTGAAAAAGAAAATGCCGCTTTTGATTGTGCGTCTTACCGGGATGCGCCGGCGGGTCTTCGCATTTGGGGCGGCGCAACCGTGGATACGGCTGATATGCAGGCTCTGCTCCCCTGGCTGGAATGGGCTTATGCTGAAGCTAAATCAGCGTTAGGGACGCAAAAGGCCGCATAATTTAGCGTCTTGCAGGAGCTTCGGGGCCGCATCGGTTATACCCGTAATGGCCAAACCCGGTTTGTGTCCATTGCGCCTGAACTGTTTTGATCCGGCCTTCGTTATCGGCAATAAATTTTTTCATGACTCTCTCATCCATCAGGATCGACGTGAGCAGGGATCCATCGCGCAGACCTGTACCTCTGGCAAATACATCATGGGGTGTATGTTGATAGGCTTGCTGAAAATAGGCCGTAATTTTTTTGGCATCTGGTGCGCCAGTCGTTGCGTATTCAAGATAGGCCAGATCAGATCTTTCCTCTAGCAGGATTCTCATTTTTCTTTGGCCTTCTGGGTCTTTTGTCTGTGTGTTTTGGATAAATTTAATAATGTCAGGGGTAAAGGCACCTGAAAAAACATTTTCTCCATTTTGATTACGCAGGGTAATGGGTTCACCTGGGATTTTCCCGAGGCAGAGAAAACTCACGCTTCTTCCCCGCTCCCGGGTGTTAAAGAAGATATGCCCGCGACCTGGTTCAATTTTTTCCAAAAGAACCTGCGCTACCGCGCTGGGGTCATATGTCTGAGGGGCAGGGCTGTTGGCCATCGCTGGCGATACGCCCATACTGGCGACGGAAAACAGGAGGGCGGATAAGGTTTTAGTTGTCATAATTTATACTAATTAAGTTTTCAAACATTGTAAATATAAAATTATTATTGTTTTTCAATGTATTAATCAAAATTACTGTTTGCAACGCTTTGGATATAAAAAATCAAACATGTCTAAAATGAAGGTGGCATGGACAGACGCTTCCTGATATCACAAAGGTCTGTTTTCCTGAACAAGACAAAATTAGGAGTTAAAAATGTCTTCACGTCCCAATGCCCCGCGCGTTCTTATATCCGATAAAATGAATAAACTGGCGGAAGATATCTTCCGCAACAAAGGCGTCGAAGTCGATGTCAAAACAGGTTTGAAACCCGAAGAACTCAAAGAGATCATCAAAAATTATCAGGGTCTGGCTATCCGGTCATCGACAACCGTGACGCCTGAGATCATTGCCGCATCTAATGGCAATCTAAAGGTGATCGGTAGAGCCGGCATCGGCGTGGATAACGTGGATGTCAAGGCCGCTACTGCTTCGGGTGTCATTGTCATGAATACACCGTTTGGGAATTCTATCACCACGGCCGAACATGCGATTGCCATGATGTTTGCCCTCGCGCGTCAAATCCCCGAAGCCAGTGCCTCGACACATGCCGGCAAGTGGGAAAAAAATAAATTTATGGGCGTGGAAGTGTATGGCAAAACCCTGGGCGTGATTGGGTGCGGGAATATCGGCTCGATTGTTGCAGACCGTGGCGTTGGGTTAAAGATGAACGTGATTGCGTTTGATCCGTTCCTGACCGAAGAACGGGCTGTAGAGATTGGCGTTAAAAAAGTGGAACTGGATGAATTATTCCGCAGTGCTGATTTCATCACATTACATGTGCCGAAAAACGACAAAACGAAAAACATGATCAACAAAGATTCAATCGCGACCATGAAAAAAGGCGTGCGAATCATTAACTGTGCCCGCGGCGGGTTAATCAACGAAGCAGATTTAAAATCCGCCCTTGATTCAGGCCATGTTGCCGGAGCCGCTCTGGATGTGTTTGATGTGGAACCGGCAACGGAGAATCCATTATTTGGCCATCCCAATTTGGTGTGTACGCCGCATCTGGGTGCATCCACCAATGAGGCACAAGTAAATGTTGCCCTTCAGGTGGCCGAACAAATGGCCGATTTTTTAATGACGGGGGCGATTACCAATGCGCTCAACATGCCGTCTATTTCTGCCGAAGAAGCCCCGCGTCTTCGGTATTACATGAAATTGGCCGATCAGCTGGGGAGTTTTGCCGGACAAATTACTGAATCGGCCATCAAATCAGTGGACATTTCCTATGAAGGAACGGTGTCTGAACTGAATTGTAAGCCATTAACCCAGATGATTATGTCGGCCTTGCTTAAACCGCTGACGGATACGGTCAATATGGTCAACGCCGGGCAGGTGGCCGAATCACGCGGTATTAAGATTTCCGAATCAAAAAGTGCGACCGCCAAAGATCATCGTTCCTTGATCACGCTGACGGTGACCACGGAGACGCGCACACGCACCTTGGCCGGCACCCTCTTTACCGGGCGCGAACCTCGAATCGTCAATATTGAAGGTGTGCCGATCGAATCAGGTTTGTCTGAACATATGCTGTTCGTTCGCAATGATGATAAGCCGGGGTTGATCGGGGCACTGGGGAGCCTCTTGGGTGCCAAAGGCCACAATATCGCGGATTTTCACTTGGGCAGAACCGCCAAAGGGGAGCAGGCGGTGTGTTTGTTATCCCTTGATACCGCCTTGCCGGATGCCGTGTTGGCCGAAGTTGAAAAACTGCCGCAGATTAAAACAGCCAAGCGTCTGTCGTTTTAATTTATTCGCATATATTAAAAAAAGCCCCCGTTTCGGGGGCTTTTTATATGCTTAATTTCATCCCAGAATAACGGCGATTTGATAAAATATAGGCAGTCCTATGAGCAGGTTAAAAGGGAACGTAATACCCAGAGAAGAGGTTAAATATATACCCGGGTTTGCCTTGGGGAGTGCGGCTCTACAGGCGGCCGGCGCGTCAATGTAAGACGCACTTGCCAAGATCGCGCCAAATACGAAAGCGCCACCAACTGACATATCCATATGTGTTCCCATGACAACGCCCAATGTGCCGATGAGCAACGGCCAGAGCGTTCCAAAGAAAAACATGAAAATGCCGACTTTTCGAAAATCTGAAAATTGTGCGGCGGCCGTCATGCCCATTTCTAACAAAAATAGCATGAGGATGCCTCGGAACAATTCGTCATAGAAAGGGGCCACTTGATTGTACCCGGCATCTCCCGTGACGTATCCGATAAACATACCCCCGGACAGCAAGATAATACCTCGGCCTCTTAATGTATCAACAACGATATGCCCGATATTGCCTTGAATACCATTTTCACGGTTAAACACACGCGCCAGCAATAATGAAATAACTACCGCCCATTCCATTAACGCAACGATGGCCGGCATATACCCTTCGGCGGGATTTCCCATTTCTTTTGTAAACGTCAGGGCGGCAAAAAAAGTTACACTGGATACAGATCCATAATGCGCCGCAATGGCGGCCGCATTGGATACGTCAAAGCGTCCTATGTATCTGACAATTAAAAAACAGGTTAAGGGGATCAGTACAATCAAAGACAGTGTCAGTAAAAGAATGGGCCGAATGTCTTCTAGCGAGACCTGCGCCAATTCATGCCCCCCCTTTAAACCAATGGAGAGCAGAAGATAAATCGACATAAACTTTAATACACCTTCAGGAAGCGATAATTCGCTTTTGAGCATTCTGGCTAAAGCCCCGAGCAAAAATGCTAAAATGAGTGGAGAGAGAAGATTTGTTTGAAGTATATCAAGGCCGTCCATCATATTTTCCCTTTGTAAGGTAATATATGACGAACACTATTCTCTTATGCGAGGCGGCGCAAGATGGCCGAATATGGCTCAAGTGTCTTTAAAGGACCTAAGGCGGAGAGCGTTGGCTTTCCCGCAAAAATACGGCTCGCGCACCGCATGATATCCATAGGTTCCACAGCCTCTACCTTGCGGACGATATCAGCGACATTTGGTAGTTTATTGTAGTTAATTAAATTTTTTGCCTGACGTCCGGCGCGTGACATCATGGATTCGCGGGACATCAAAATACCTGACCTGATTTGCGCCTTGGCGCGTGATAATTCCGTATCGGTGACAAAACCTGCCATCATTTTTTTTATTTCATCACAAAGCACCGGCATGAGTTCAGGTAATTTTTCGGGGCCTGTTCCGGCATAAATTTCAAACTGGCCGTCATCATGATAGGACCCGTGTGAGGCATAAACAGCATAGACAAGCCCACGTTTTTCACGGACTTCCTGAAATAATCGTGACGACATACCGCCGCCCAAAATGGTCGACAGCAACATGGCTGGGAAATAGTCTATATCTCCGCGCTTGACGCCTTGAAATCCCAAAACAACATGCGATTGTTCCAGATCTTTTTCCTCGCGTCTTTCCCCGCCGACATACCGGGCAGGTTCAAATTCAGGATGTGTATTGGGCGGAAGATCAATGAAAATCTTTTCGGCACGTGCCACCAGATCATCATGATGGATGTGTCCAGCCGCCGATAACACTAATTTCTGGGGGGTATAAAAACGCCGCACATAATCAAACAGCGTGTCTTTTTTCATGTTGGCGACAATATCGGCCGTTCCCAGAATAGATGCTCCCAAGGCCTGTCCGGGATAGGCGGTGGCCTGATAATGGTCAAACACAATGTCATCGGGTGTATCATTGGTCATTCCGATTTCTTGAAGAATGACATCGCGTTCTTTTTCCAGTTCCTTATCCGGGAAGACCGGGTGCTGAAGGATATCCCCCAATACATCAAGGGCCATTGGCATGTCTTCTTTGAGTAAATGAACGTAATAGGCGGTGACCTCGCGGGATGTATAGGCATTCACCTGGCCCCCGACGTTTTCAATGGCCTCGGCGATTTGCTGGCTGTTGCGGGTGGGGGTGCCATTGAACATCATATGTTCGACCATATGGGCTACACCATTATGTGCCAGATCTTCGTGCCGTGTGCCCACATCTGCCCATATACCGATGGCGACGGATTCAACCTCCGTGACCGTATCGGTCACCACGCGCATCCCATTTGATAAGGTTGAGGTTTGAAGGGTCATTCTTTTTACCTTTTTGTACGGGATTGAACAAAATCCTGAACGGTTTTCAAATGGTTCGGCAGGACATCAAATTTTTCGGGGCGTTCATATAAATCCGCGAGATGCGCCGGAAGCGGGGGATGGATACCCGTGGCTTTTTTAACAGCATCTGGAAATTTGGCCGGATGGGCACAGGCCAGCGCAATCAGCGGTGAAGACGTATCGGCGCCCATGGCCTGCCACCCCGCATAAAGACCCACGGCGGTATGCGGATCCACCAAATAGCCGGTTTCACGGTAACATTCCGCCATCATCAATAAGGTTTGATCATCACTGCATCGGTGTGCCGAAAATTCTTGGCGTGCCTGCGTGATCTGTTCAGCCGAAACATCAAAACGACCTGACGCCTTGAACTGGGTCATCCATTGTTGAATGCGCCCGGCATCGCGGTCAGCCAGTTCAAATAAATAACGTTCAAAATTACTGGAGATCTGGATGTCCATGCTGGGGGAGAGAGAGGGCTCCACGCCTTTGGCATCCATCACACCTGTGTCAAAAAAACGGGTCAGAATATCATTACGGTTCGACCCGATAATCAGACGAGACATCGGCACGCCCATACGCCGCGCACAATAAGCGGCGTAGATATTGCCAAAATTACCTGTCGGGACGGCAAAGGAGGGCGCGCGTCCTGTTTCAGCCCCCAGCGCCAGCGCAGATGTCACATAATAGACAATCTGTGCCATGATACGTGCCCAGTTGATGGAATTGACCGCCGATAAATTCATTTTTTCGCGGAAGGCCTGATCATTAAACATGGCCTTGACCATGTCCTGGCAATCATCAAACGTGCCCTCAAGCGCAATATTATGAACATTAGGCGCGATGACCGAGGTCATTTGACGTCGTTGAACATCCGACGTACGTCCCTTGGGATGCAGGATAAAGATATCGATATGGCGGCACTGGCGGCAGGCTTCAATCGCGGCAGACCCCGTATCCCCGGACGTTGCCCCCACAATTGTCACGCGCTTGCCTTGTTTTTCAAGGACATGGTCAAATAGACGCCCAAGAAGTTGAAGCGCATAATCCTTAAAGGCAATAGTGGGGCCATGAAATAACTCCATGACCCATGCATTGGGACCGACCTGTACGAGGGGGGCGACGGCGGAATGTGTAAATTTCCCATAGACGTCTTTTAGGATCGTTTGATAGGCTTGGGGGTCAATCTCATCCCCGATGAATGGCGCCGTCACACGATACGCAATATCGGCATAGGAAAGCCCGGTCATGCCCTTCAGATCAAGCTGAGGAAAATGCTGGGGTACGAATAGGCCACCATCCGGAGCCAACCCCGTTAACAAAACATCGGTAAAGTGTCTCAGGCCAGCTTGGCCGCGGGTTGAAATAAACTGTGTCATGACCTTTATTTAAGGCAGATTGACCGCATTGTCACGCGTTCTGCACAGGCCAAAACCCCTTCTTTAAGCCGCCATCAGATACCGTTCTTCCAAATGGTTCATCAGGGGCTGGATGGATAAGGGAGAACCTGTGATTTCTTCCATCAATGCCGCCGGGCGCAGTAAGCGCCCTTTTTGATAAATACGTTCATGAAGCCAGTCCCGCATGGGTCTGAAATCCCCCGCCCGGAGCAGATCCGGGATGTTCTGAAGATCGCGTTTCATCCGGTCGTGAATTTGTGCCGATAGAATATGCCCCAGCGTGTAAGAGGGAAAATATCCGAACTTACCGACAAACCAGTGAACATCTTGAAGGCACCCTTGCGCATAGGATTGGGGGGTTATGCCCATCAAATCTTCCATGCCCGCATTCCAGGCTTCGGGTAAATCTTTGACGGCCAGCTTACCAGAGATCATATCCCGTTCCAGGCGGGTTCTCAGGCGGATATGAAAGAAATAGGTAATTTCATCTGCGTTTCGTCTGTCCCACCCGGGTTTTACCCAGTTACGAAGGGCAAATAAATTATCGGCGCGCATGGCAGGGTCAGCAAATTTTTGGAACAAGCCTTCTGCCCGGGGGGAGAGATATTCAAAAAATTCCTTGGTACGTCCAAAAATCATTTCAATCAACAGGGCCTGAGATTCTTGAACAGCCGCCCCCAGATCTTGCCCGACCGGTTGGTACCGCCACGTATCCCGGGGCAGGCCTTGAATATAAATACCGTGCCCCCCTTCATGCAGCGCTGATTTCATCGACGTCAGAAACGTGGATGTATCGGCTGTTAAAATCACGAGCCGCGTATCATCCGGCGTGCCGCCCTCGACCGGGTTATGCCCGGTTTCATACAGTCCCCCCCGCGTGAAATCAAACCCCATAACAGATAATAATGACCGGTTCAGCCACATCTGCTGACTTGAGGGGAAATTGCCCGTCAGCGGTAGAGGCGCTGGACGATTAGCCTGGCGTTCCAGAACTTGGGGGAGCAAACGGCGCAGGGATTTTTCCAGATGGGTAAACAGGGTTTCGACTTCGTCTACCCGTGCCCCCGGGATGTATTCCCGAAGCAAAGCCTGATAGGGGGCTTCAGTTTCATGCTCGTTATTCCGAAGACATTTGGTTTCCGCGAGCTGGCGATGTAAATCCACCATATTTTCTAAAAAAGGACGTGCGGTCTCCCAGTCATTATTCCGGCGCACTTCCCGGTGAACGCGCCGGCCCTCATACATCAGGCGGGCGCGCTTTTCGATCAAGACAGGGTCAGCCTGACAATGATGGCGATACATAATTTCCATCTCGCGCAAATTGGCGTGATCCCAAAGATCCCAGTCATCGGGATGTTTCTGTTCATGGGTATGTGCCCTTTCAATCAGGGTGGCAATTTTTTGATTCGCCAGTTCTTCATGCATCCGGCGATATAAAAAGCCAATCTGGCTCAAGCGGCTTTTATAAGCACCGTCGGGCATAGCGGTTAAAAAATCCCGGCCCAATGTTTCCAAAATGGCGTTCATCCGGCCAATATCCCGGAACGCCATCTTGAGTTCCATATAATCCGGCGAGGCATGAATTTCATATTGTTTTGTCGCGGGTTTTAAGCCGGGGGCGGGGAGTTGAAGCGGTTTTAAACGGGCAGGACTTTTAAAAAAACCTTTTACCCGGCGACGCAGGGTGCCCAAAGTATCGGCACTCCAACGGATAATCTGTTTGATAGACATGATCATGATGTTTGGTTTTATCCCTTATGGCGCTTTTTGATCCTGCTTAAAAAATGCGCGGGGACTATGGTTTAATAAAGGCAAAAAAATCACCCGCCATCAAATCTGAGGGCGGGTGATTTTAAACCTTCCAGATTTAATGGAAGAAGTAATTACTTCTTCTTAGCGACTTTTTTCTTAGCGGCCGGCTTTTTCTTGGCCACTTTTTTTACTGTTTTCTTGGCCGCTGGCTTTTTAGCGACTTTTTTCTTGGCGGCTGGTTTTTTAACGACTTTTTTCTTAGCCGCTTTTTTCACAACTGCTGTTGCCATTTTCTTTACTTTCTTTGCTACTTTCTTAGCAGCTTTTTTGCGTTTGATAGCCATGTTAATTCTCCATCTCCTCGTTTGGTTTGGATATATGTAGGTAGGTTAATTTGAAATAGTTAAGAAAAAGTTGGAAGGTAAGACGTTACACATTGAGAATCAGTATAAAATAAAATTACAGAAAAAAAAATATATTTTATTCTTGACCGTAATTTTTCTTTACAAGCCCTTTAACCGAATTTTCATTTTTAAGGGGAATCACTCCCACTCGATCGTGCCAGGGGGCTTGGATGTGATGTCATACACCACGCGATTGATTCCTTTGACTTCGTTCACGATACGGCTCGAGACACGCCCTAAGAACTCATGATCAAAGGGGTAATAATCAGCCGTCATCCCGTCCGTTGAGGTCACCGCCCGAAGCGCACAAACAAAATCATACGTACGGTCATCGCCCATCACGCCAACTGTTTTCACCGGAAGCAGAACAGCAAAGGCCTGCCAGATCGCGTCATAAAGGCCGGCACGCTTGATTTCTTCGATATATATGACGTCTGCTTTACGCAGAATGGCCAGTTTTTCTGCCGTAATTTCCCCCGGCAGACGAATGGCTAGGCCAGGTCCCGGAAAAGGATGACGCCGAATAAAATCTTCCGGCATGCCCAGTTCCCGACCCAGTGCCCGGACTTCATCTTTGAATAGTTCACGCAGAGGCTCGACTAATTTGAGCTTCATGCGCTCAGGCAATCCGCCGACATTGTGGTGTGACTTAATTGTCACAGAAGGACCGCCTGTAAAGGAAACGCTCTCGATCACATCCGGATACAGTGTTCCTTGCGCCAAAAATTCTGCCCCGCCAATAGAGGCCGAGCATTTGTCAAACACATCAATAAAAAGTTTGCCGATGGTCTTACGCTTGGTTTCTGGGTCACTGACCCCTTCAAGGGCACCTAAGAATAAATCCTGTGCTTTTTCATGTATCAAGGGGATGTTGTAATGTTCACGGAAGAGGGAGACAACCTGTTCCGACTCGCTGGTACGCATCAAGCCCGTGTCCACATAGATACAGCTGAGTTGGTCTCCGATGGCTTCGTGCAAAAGTACCGCCGTTACGGATGAATCCACGCCCCCTGACAAGCCACATATCACACGGCCTTTCCCGACCTGTGCCCGGATTTTTTGAATAGATTCTTCACGGAATGCTTTCATGGTCCAATCGCCTCGGCATCCGCATACCTTATGGGTGAAATTCTTTAATAACTGTGATCCATGGGGTGTATGTACGACTTCGGGGTGAAATTGAACCCCGTAAAACCGGCGTACGTCATCGGCGATGATCGCGTACGGCGCCCCGGTTGATTTGCCGACAACCCGAAATCCAGAGGGTAATTTGGCCACATGGTCGCCGTGACTCATCCAGACCTGTTCGTGGGCTCCGTTTTGCCAGACGCCTTCCAGCATGGGGCTATTTTCAACAATATCAACATAGGCACGGCCAAATTCCCGGGTTTCCCCTTTTTCGACAACCCCCCCCATTTGTTGCACCATTAATTGCTGGCCGTAACAAATGCCGAATAGGGGTAATCCCATGTCATATATAAAGGTTGGGGCATGGGGGCTTCCGGGATCTCGAACGCTACAGGGTCCGCCGGATAAAATAATGCCTTTGGGGGCAAAGGCCTCAATTTTCGATTTTTCGGCCTGATTAAAAGGCCAGATTTCACAATAAACGCCGCTTTCCCGCAATCTTCGGGCAATCAGCTGAGTGACCTGAGATCCAAAATCAAGGATCAGAATTCGGTCATGTTGAGGGGAAGACGAGGGGGCGTTTGTCGCAGATGTCTGTATCATGTCCCGTTATAACGCCAAGTTTTCAAGACGAAAAGTGTTTTTTGTGTTTTTAATCCGGCCGTGTCGTAGTCAGGGCTGTTTTTGTCCTTAAAACAAGGATCAATCCGGCGGTAATAATGATGATAGACCCAGTGATAATCCAGCCATCCGGGTATTCCGAAAAAAATACCATGCCCCAAATGATGCCCCATACTATCTGGGTGTAATGAATAGGGGCGATATATTGCGTGGGGGTTGTGGCAAAGGCTCTGGAGACGGCAATCATACCGATAAAACCCAGAATCCCGATACTGGCCGTGATAAAAAGATCAACAGGGGGCATCGGGACGAAGGTTACAAAAGCCGGTATCGCCAGCAAAAAAACGAAAGGTACATCCGTATAAATATTATAGGATAAAAACGTCTGGTTTTCTTCACCAATTTTCTGCGTCAGCACATTTCCCAGCGCAAAACAGAATGTCCCGATAAAGGCAAAAATCACCGGCCAGTCAATCGGGATCATTCCCGGCCTTAAGACAACAAGAACGCCGATAAACCCCATCAGGGTAAGTCCCCATGAGAGGGGTTTAATTTTTTCACCCAAAATAAACATGGCCAATATCTTGGTGATAAACGGCGCCATAAAAATAATGGCGTAGGCGACGGATAAAGGAAGTTCGGCAAAGACAATAAAATTTAAAAACCCGGGCACGATATAAAGTGCCCCACGTATGATTTGAAGTTTCTGGTGCGGTTTGGCGAGTGTTTCTTGAATGCCCCCCAGTTGACGGGAAAAAGACATCTGAAGAACCACACTCGCCGCGACGGCAATCCATGATAATTGATAAGGGGGATAGTCTTTGACGACCTTGATCAAGGCATCACACACCGTCCAGAGCGTAAACCCCAAAAAAGCCAGCAGAATACCTGGTAGGATTTTTTGAGAAGACAACGTCATCAGGCAGGTTCGATATAAAAATTTGTTTTCACAAAACTGATAGATGGACAAATATTAAGTATCACAGCTTGATTGGCGCGCGCGGCTTTCGTTTCAGCAATATCCTTTGTTGTCACAAAGACGACGCTTGGTTTTCCCCTGCGAAGCTGTAAAAAATTGCTAAACATTGCCCCTGAACTTATATTAAATTCTGTCGTGAGTATCTCAGCAAGGCAATAGCACGCAAGAGGTCTTTCTTGAGATACGACGACGGCATATTTTCTTGGCCGTTCCAATTTTTTTTCTGGAGGAGGCAATATTTCAATATTGGGTTTTTCAATTTCTCTGATTGGCATTGGACATACCTTCTTCAACATTCATAACAATGTACCAAGCTATTAAACCCAATTAACTTATGTCAATAAGTTTCTAGGGTACCAGAATAACAGATCCTGTGGTGGCTCTGGATTCTAGGTCGATATGCGCTTGGGCGGCCTCTGTCAGCGGATAGGTTTTGGATATGGATACCTTCACCGCTCCCCGTGTTACGACATCAAATAGGTCCTGCGCACTTTGTTGATAATCAGAATCCGTCATGGTGTAATGCCAGAGAGATGGGCGGGTGAGGAATAAAGACCCTTTAGAAGATAAAATTTTGGGTTCGAAGGCGGGAACAGGACCGGACGCATTCCCGAATGATACCATGTACCCAAGGGGGCGAAGGCAATCAAGCGAATCTAGAAATGTATCGGCACCCACGCCGTCATAAACAACATGAACACCTTTGCCGGCTGTGATGTCTTTGATCCGGTCTTTAAAATTTTCCCGGCGGTAATTGATGGTGTGATGCGCACCCAGCGCTCGCGCAAGGGCACATTTTTCATCACTTCCGGCGGTGGCAATAACGGTGGCACCGAGATCATGTCCCCATTGGCACAAAATCTGCCCCACCCCGCCAGCGGCTGCATGTACCAACATGATATGCCCAGTCTTCACTGGGAAAGTCCGGCGAATAAGATATTCTGCCGTCATGCCTTTGACCATTAAACCGGCGGCAGTGTTCATATCGAGCGAATCTGGGATTTTAACAACCCGGCTGGCCGGCATGACGCGCCGTGCGGTATAGGCACCTACAGGTCCAGAGGCATAGGCCACTTTATCTCCCACAGCGATGTTCGTGACGCCGTCTCCGATGGCCTCGACCACACCGGCCGCTTCCATGCCGACAATACCGGGTAAGGCCATAGGGTAAAGGCCAGATCGGTGATAGGTATCAATATAGTTTAATCCGATGGCACTTTGGTGAATAAGGACTTCACCTGGTTTGGGCGCGGGCACCTCTACCTGATCGACCCTGAATTTTTCGGGTCCCCCGTGTTCATGAATGCGAATGGCTAGTGTCATGCGTCAAATTTTTTTCTTTAAGCCTTCAGCCAGTTTTTTACCACGCGGGCTTAAGAATAATTCTTTACGTCGGCGGTCATCCTTGGCTAAACGTACTGTAATTAATCCATAAGGTTTTCCCATGCGGCGCGCATTCGATAGGGCGCCTACCGTTCGGGACATCACCGACATCGAAATCCCCGTTTGTTCGGCAATATCTTTTAAGGCCGCGCCTTCATTCTGGGCGATTTCAACAAACACGAGTGCCCAAGATAAAGGGAATTCAGGATCAATGTCCGTCAGATCCGCCAAAATATGCTGAAGTTTTTCCAACTTCGGGCTGGCCTTTGTCATGGATGATCGTGTCGTCATTCGAAGCTCTCCTGAGCGGTGTCCAAGCACCTGAGGTAAAAATCACCTGCGTGTATGGCACATCAAAAATAGTTTCGCAACGGAAAGCTGTTTTTTTATATAAAGGCCAGAATCCAAAATCCCGGTTGAACTCAATGGTCAGGGCACGAACGCGCCCCAGTTTTACTTGAATAATCATTTGACGTCTCCCCACGTGATAAAATTAACCTGTGTGACGCGGTATCCAGCGTCCCTGTTCCATGCTTTTCATGTAGTGATGAAAAACCCGGCGAAAGTCAGTGCGCAGGATCCAATAAAACCGCAAAGTCTCGGTGGCCTGCTGGTACAAAAGTCGGCCTTCTGTCTGACAATAAAGAGTGACCGTCACATCCTGTGCTAGGGGCATCTTTCGTTTCCAAGAGCGATAGGCGGATATGTGTTCTTTTAATCGTTGGCGATAGGTTCTTTCCATGTCCGCCAATAATTTGATGTCGAATATTTGCCATGTTCCAGCACTTGTTTCTGCCGGGCGCGGCTGTATGTGATGCTGCCTGTTTAAATCATACATAGTAGAACCCCCCGTTCTTACAACCACAGATTATGTTAACTGCTATGGTTATGCGCTGTTGGGGTTAATAACAAGTTAATGAGACCCTCTAAGCCTTACTATCTATGGGTTAGGTCATTTGTGTTTTGCAAAACAACGCCGGCCGGGGGGCTCTGCGCACCGGCGTAATGGCGCAGGGCGTTTCGCCCTGATGCCAGAAAACAGATCCTTTGATATGCGTTCCTTCCAGCGACTGATTCCAAAAACTGGGGCAGGAAATATGCGTGCAGGATAAATCCGCACCGTATAAAATTGTTTTTGAAAAATATGTCCCGCGCAAATCTGCTTGGATGAGCCGAGCCTCTGCCAGACACGTATCTTTGAGTATCCCCGCCCGCAGATCGGCACGACATAAATTAACCCCCGTCATATCGGCGCCTGTTAAATCCGCGCCCCATAAACAAGCCCCATGTAAATCCAGATCATCCAGTTTTGCGTGCCGTAAGTGCGCGCGCCGTAAATTGGCATATCTTAAAGGGATATGTAATTTTGCCGCCTGCTCAAGAGATTTTCGGACTGACAGGAAAGGACTTTGGAATAAAATTTCACCAGATATACTTAAAATCAACATAGGCACACTCCTTATAAATGGTAGATACCAACCATGTAATAAATAGTTGGCAATATGCATCTATGTCAATATTTAAAACAATATAGGTATAAATTTAAGAAAGATTTTTAACCATTACGGCACAGAAAAACCCGTCTGTACCATGGTCTGCGGGGGTTAGCCGTAACATAGATCCATGCAAGGCAAGGGGGGCAGATGGCCATGCCTGTTCAACGGGCATTAATTGAAATTCGGGGTGGCGAGATAAAAACTGTGTGATTTGATTTTCGTTTTCTTCGGTCAATAAGGAACAAGTTGCATATACCACCCGGCCACCCGGCTTAACTTTATCGGCGATTTTTTCAAGGATGTCGGCCTGAAGGGTGATGATTTCGTCAAGGCTGGGGCCATAAAAACGCCAGCGTAAATCCGGGTTGCGCCGCCATGTCCCGGAAGATGAACAGGGCGCATCCACCAGCACAATATCCAAAGCTTCTTTTTGCCGCCGAAGCCATTTACGGTTTTGTTCGTCTTCCAGAGATCGAACCTCAACATTATGTATGCCGGCCTTGCGGTAACGTGGCTTACCTTTTTCAAGGCGGCGCGTGTTGTTATCCATGGCAACGATATTGCCTTT
The DNA here is from genome assembly GCA_964654245.1 of uncultured Pseudobdellovibrionaceae bacterium. Taxonomy (GTDB): domain Bacteria; phylum Pseudomonadota; class Alphaproteobacteria; order Micavibrionales; family Micavibrionaceae; genus UWPOB-MICAV1. The sequence continues at coordinate 19,361 of CAZZGO010000011.1, forward strand.
ATTCTGCATCAAGGCGGCCAAGGCCAGTGTTTTACCCCCGCCGCCGGCACAAAAATCTAGAACCCGCATTCCGGGCTTGGCGTCTGTCATCAAGGCAATGAGTTGAGAGCCTTCGTCTTGAATATCAACCAATCCTGACCGAAAGGCTTTGGTCTCTTGCATAAACGCCTTACCGGTGACGCGCAGACCTATCGGTGAAAAGGGGGTCGGGGTTGTCTGAATATTATCTTTGGTTAGCGATTTCATGGCACCTTGGATATCGGTCATGAGACTATTCACCCGAAGATCAAGCGGCGCAGGTGTCATCATGGCTTGCATGTGTCTGATAAAATCAGCACCGAACAAGGCTCGCAATTTTTCTTCCGCCCACGGGGGACATTCAACCTGAACAGAAAGAGGCATCAAAGCTTCATCGGTTTGACGTCCCGCATACAATTTATCCATATAGGCGGATTCATCATCGGTCAGGGCATCTGGCATATGTTTGCCGCCCACCATCAGGTCTTTGGGGTATTCCCCATTATGTACCATATCCGTGATGACACGAAGACGGTCCGAGGTCGTTGCCTGATAATGTGCCATCCACCACCCATATCGTGCGTGATGGCGAATAATCCGGTATACCCGATCAACGATATCCGCGCGATCTTTAGACCCGATATATCGCCGGGAATGCATGTAATCCCGGATGGTGTTATCCATGGGGACAGGGCTTTTGTCTAAAATCCCCAAAATTTCAATGACAGCTTGTATCCGGGCAGAAGGTTTCATAGCGAAGGGTTGTAGCCTGTTATGACCCGAAGTACCAATGTAAAAACCCTAGACTTAATTTTTAAATGAATATCAACACGTTAAACAAAAGAAAAACCCCCTGCCATAACAGGGGGTTTTAAAAGAATGTCAGACGGGAAGACTATTCCGCAGCAGGTGCGGCAGGTGCCTCAACAGCAGGGGCTTCGGCAGGGACGATCTTGCCGTCTTTGGTGGTCACTTTCGTACCATCGGCCAGTTCATGTTCGCCATCTGGCGCGGGTGTTTTGGTACCATCTTCAGCCACAACCGAAACCATGTCGCCTTCGATCGAAACTTTGGTGCCATCTTTCAACATGGCTTCTTTGACTTCGGCCGCATGTTCAACAGCCGCTTCAGGCGTAACCGCATGGTCGTCAGCTTGAGCTGTGACAGGTGACATCATCAACAGACCAGCAGCAACCAGCATCATCATGTAAATATTCATTGGATTCTCCAGAAAAAAGAAAGGTTTAAAAAAATGTTTGATAGTTTTTATCAGACCGACTTATCTTGTATAGAATGTTGATTTTAGCAAGAGGCTCACACAGGGCTTTGCACAGATTTTCTATGTTTTTAAAAGAATATCTGTCTGACGCCATCCATAGCACGTTTCCGTAACTTTTTGCCCGCCAATCTCATCTTGTTTTTTACCTAATTTTTGCCCACCCATATGTTCGTAAAAGCCCCGGGCGCGTTCGTTGTTTTCTGCCACCCATAAACACAGGGAATCAATTTTATACAGGTTCTTCAGGTCTTGCGCCGCCGCCGATAATAGTCGCCGACCCAGACCGCACTTAAAAACATCCGGCAAAAGATAGAGCGCATAAATTTCCCCCGCAAACAGGGGCCGGATCCGAGATGTCCCGGGCGGCGGCGTTTTCAATCGCCCATATCCGACAAATCCAACGGCACGATCTTGATGATGGGCTATCAAAATATGTGCATCGCCGGCGGCAAGCCAGCCTTGCCAGTCTTTGACTCGGGTTTCAGTAGATTGCTGCGTTAAAAAACGATCAGATAAGATATGTTGATACGCTGATTTCCATCCTTCGATATGAAGAAAGGCGATATCCGGTATATGCCGCGCATCGGCCTGAGAGAGAACAAAGTCAGACATAAAATGACCTATTGTGAGAGCAAGAGACCATTAACACGATTTACCACACGCTCCTGATATTGACGCAATCTGACCTCAAGTATCATTGACATCAACATCTCGCGGCGTAACAAGGCTTCATGAATATCACGATCTTGCATTAACTTAATGGCCTGCATCGCGGCTCGGATACGTTTTACGTTGGCGGGCTTATCATACAAATTCGCGATAAAAGTCGGATCTTGATAAATCGTTTTAGTTAGAATTTCCATCTGGGCAAAATAACTGGGATTTTCACCAATCATTTTCTTAATTTCGGTCTCATCTAATCCCATTTGCTTGAGCAAGGCCATGATGAACGGCGTCGCCTTGCCGTCTTCTTCTGCGCCCACGGATTTTTGTGAAACAATCGAGGCAATGGAATTTCTGGCAATACCGCGCATGGCGATAATGGATCTTAAATCCTGATAGGGGGCTTCGAATTCTTTGCGGTCAATGGTAGCAAGGCTGATATTCGGCGGTGCCTTATGCATAAACAGATACGTGATCAAGGACAGAACTGCTTCTTCTTCCTTGGTCTTTTTGTCATCCATAAAATTGACGTCAAGTGTTAAAGGCGTTTCAACCGTCGCCACAAAATTGATGTCCCGGTTTTGCCATTCTTTCGGGGCGGCTTTCCCTTTGCATAGATCAACTAAACCTATGCCGTTATCATCTGGGTTACAGAAATTATCTCTGAAATTTTTAAGACGGCTCATCACATCCGAAATAGATCCGTCTTGAGTCAAGGTATCCCCTGACGAAAGTTCGCGGGTCAGAAGCCGGTTAGAGACGGTCATTTTGTGAAGTTTTGTGCGTGCTTGCGTGGTGGCCAGATCACGCACCATGGTGCCGATTTCACACATCTGTTCTGAAGGATGATAATCTTTGTGTGCCTGCGCTGTCATCTGCTGAAATAATTGCTGTCTTTCCAGTTGTTCTTTGGCGTCAAACATAGAGCCGATAATCAGCATTTGATTCATCATATTGGCGGACATTTGGGCGGTCATAATTTGAAGCGCACCGACCCAGATACGTTTTAAAGATTCTGCCATATTTTCAAAATGGGGGGGCTCTCCAAAAATAGGTTCTTCAGCCTGGGTCCCGGCTCCCGTGGATTGTCCTTCCCCAGGCTCAGGAGTTCCACTCCCATCCGGTTGCCCATTGGGCGGGTTTGGTGTGCTTTTTGTCTGACATGATCCTTTTGATGAATCGCAACCTTTGCACTGACCGCCCGAGGGATGGTTTTGTCCTGCAACCTCAGGCGGGATTTCATAGTCTGCAAATTTACACAAATATGTACAGGTTGATGAGCCGCCATCACCGCGAGATGTACCGTTTGCCGCAGCACAACCACCACCGGGGCCACCCAAATGAGCGGCGGCTAAAATACCAGACATGGTCACCTTACAGCCACATGATTGCTGTCCTATACGGTTGTGACATCTTTTTGTCGCGTTGTGGGTGTATTTCATCCAGAGTGTAAAGGCACGATCTTGTGCCGGGCCATTCTCAAGATATTGCTGATAAGTGCGAATACAAAAACCAGATCCGCCCCCATTACATCCGGATGTGGCTTCCCCCATAAATCCCGGGGGGCCTCCGTAATCATTCTTACATAAACGCACCCCGCCATTCGATACAAATCCGGATTCACATCCTCTGCCTGCGCTTTGATTTCCTCGACACTGGCCACAGGCAATTTTATCATCTCCATACCATCCGATAGACGCCAGGGCTTCTTCTCCGAATTGAAAACGCCCTAAATATAATGCGCCGTTTGTTCGTTGATAGTTATTGCCGCTTTCCTGCTGTCCCACCGCGCTCATGAACCCTTGCCAACTACATTGTCCGCCCGCGGGAGGTGTAGAGGTCGTTGTCGTGTTTGTCGTTCTTGGTGTCGGCGTCATCGTGCCATCCCCATCATCCGCCCACGTGACAGGCCCGGATACCATTATCATCATCATGAGTAGCAAGGAGTGGTATATCCAGCGCATCTTATCTCCCCAAATCAATCAGGTCAGATGTTTGGACAAGGCTATCCACGGCGCGGCGCGTAGAATCTTCGTGATCCTGAAGTTCGACTTCGAGCCAGACGGATGTAACAGCTTCCGCTCTGAGCCAACTCCGGAACATATCCCTTTGCTGGATACTGCCAATGGCTCGCATCGCGGCATCTTTACGGTCAATGTTGGCCGGCTTATCGTATAGATCGGCATAAAAAACAGGGTTTTGATATAATTTACGGGTCAGAACTTCCATTTGGGCGTAATAGCTGGGTCTATCGCCCAGCATATTTTGAACATCTTGCTCAGGGATACCCATATTGACTAGCAATGCCTTGAGGTAAGGCTGAACTTCCGAGACATCCTTGCCGTCTGCCTTGGGGCCCTGTGCCTTCATCCCGGCAATGGCGGCATAAGAGTTCTGTGCGACAGATCTTTTGGCGGCCAAGGACCGAAGTTCCATGTAATCCGTAATCGCCATGGCATTTAAGGCTTTGTTTTGTCCTGTATTATCCACCAGCATGTTGGCCGGGATAATGGGCACCAAATTACTGCCATATAAATTGGCGCCCAAGGCCAAGACATCTTCTTCTTCAAAACTAGGGCCGCGGCTGGAATGATCGCTGTCGCCATCGGGTGTAAAATCAATTTGGAGTGTTTCTTTGCTATCGACCGTATGAGTAAAATCTATATCTTTGGCTGCGGCTGTCACGTCGATATTTTCACAAATTTTTGAAATATTTTGTAAATCATTACGGTTACAATAAACATTTCTGAATTGTTCCATGCGACTTTGTAGATCGAAATCAGGACCATTTCCAGCCAACGTATCACCCGATAATAACTGACGTTGTAACCCGCGTGAAGCAATCACAGATTGTGAGAATTCTGCGTTACGATCCGAAGCTGCCATAGATCTAAAGGATGTTCCGAATTCGCACATACCCTCGCTCACAGAATAATCCTTATGGGCTTCAGCATGAAGCGTCTGAAACAGCCGTTGTGTTTCCTGCTGATGCTTGGCGTCCAAAATCATACCCAGTGCTAACATTTGGTGCATGGCCATGGTGGTCAACTGTTCTGCCATCAACATCATCCCCGGAAGCACATGTCCATTCCACAGAACCGTGATTAGCCATTCACGGTGTTTGATAAATTCATCTGTAATATGTTCAACCGTGACTTCCAATTGTTTGGCATCCGTACAGGCACATTCCGTTCCACAACTTGCACGGTGCGGCGCGCACCGACAACAGGGTGCACAAGTAGGACATGTGCTCACGCCGCCACCTCCCCCACCTCCACCTCCGCCATTATTATTAGTGGAAGCTTGGGTTGCGGCTTGCTGGACGTTTGTGGCTGCCAGTGCCTGAGTCGCGGCACTGGGCAAGGCTGAGGTGAGGCCGCCCAGACCCGCCAGCGCGTTAACAATTTGGTTGCCGATCACATTTCCAATCAGCCCGGAAACCAAGCTGGCCGGGTTGCTAATAATTTGTGAGAGGGTTGATACAGCTGAGGAAACATTAAGTACCGTTGACAGAAGTTGTGTGGCTTGTTGTATTCCGGCTGTTCCGGTTGTTATCGATTGAAACAGAGATGAGATGCTAGGATTCGTAAGAAGATTTGTTATCCCAGAAACACTGCTGATATTCCCAAGGTTAGTCACGGTAGACAAAGCTGTGCCCAATTGTCCTGAGACTGTTCCCGAGATAACACCGCTCAATAGGCGGGTGGCCGCCTGTGTATTGAGTTGTCCCATATTTTGAATGGTTGAAAGATTTTGAACGATTTGTGTTGCTTGGCTTAAATTTAGGCCTGATTGAGACCCGGCTGTGCTCACAAGAGTATTGGCCGCACGTGAAATATCTTGTGATTGAATTTGTGAGACAATAGATTCGGCTGTATTCTGCTGTGCCCACACTTTTTGAACAGGCGCCATCACAAGCAGAGCCATAAAAAGAAAACGCAAAAAATATCTGAAGCCAAAGGTCATAGAATACCCCCTTCTGACACGCCAAGATCCAAGAATGTTGATGCATTCTTTTGAAATAAGAGGCGGCTGAGTGTCATTGACATCATCTGTTTCATTTCCTGTCTTAAGGCAACTCAAACAAACTTGAATCTTGTGTTAATTGATCAATCGTATTTCTAAGTTCTTCTTGCTGGCGGACAATCTTGGTTTCCAACATCGTTGAGAAAACGGCCTCGCTGCGGAGTAAACTGCGGTACATATCCCGCTTTTGCATCAATTCGACGGCTTGAATGGCAACCTGCTTACGCATAACGTTGGCGGGCTTGTCGTATAGTTCCGTGAAGAAAACTGGGTTTTGATAGATTTTTTTGGTCAATATTTCCATCTGGGCAAAATAACTCGGCTTTTCGCCTAGATATTTTTGAATGGTTTCCAGATCCATTTGTGTGCCCCCCATTTCCTTGAGGATGGCGTAAATGAAGGGCTGGCTTTCTGTATTTCCTTCTGCCTTCAAACCGGCAATCGATGCAATCGTGTTCTGCGCCACCGATCGCTTCGCTGCAATCGCCCGGTTGGCCATGAGCAGGTTAGACCCTGCCACCGGTATTTTATCGCCGGAAGCCGTATTGTCAGGTTTTAAAAACATTTTGGGGACGGGTTTGGCGACATCATGAGCAAAAAGATAGGCACTGAGCGCCATGACATCCTGAATATCGGGTGTTTCAGATCCCTCTGCCAGATCCAGTTTGAGGGTGAGGGGTGTTTCAAATGTCTGTGCGTAATTCACATCTTTATTTTGTCGATTGGGCGCGCCGCCGCCTGTCTTACAAAGATAATCAAGACCCATGCCGTTATCTTTAGGGTTGCAATAGGTTTTAATAAAGTTTTTAAGGCGGCTTCGTTTATCCCCCAAAGGACCTTCGTCATAGGAGAGCGTCCCACCTGAGAGAAGCTGTCGGCTGGCTAGCCTGTTGGCGATGGTAACGGTTGTGACATCCCCCTTGCGTTCTGAGGCCGCCAGGCTTCTGACATTGGTGCCAATATCACACATGCCCTCGGAAGGGTGATAGTCTTTATGGGCGATCGCGGTCATCTGCTGGAAGATACGCTGGGTTTCCAGTTGATGTTTGGCATCTAACATCGCGCCGATTATCATCACCTGCTTCATGGCCACGCTGGATAATTGATTCGTCATGATCTGCATGGCCGCCAAAATGCCGGGTACGCTATCCCGGTTCCCCAAATCACCGACGCGATTATCTTTGAAGAAAATATCAACCAGCCAGCGGCGATGTTGATCCATTGCATCTGTAACATGTTCGGTTGTTACGGGAACCTGACGCCGCGATGTACAGGCGCATGTGGTTGAACATCCGCCAATTGCCCCGCAACAAATGGTACAGCCACACGCCCATGCAGACTTCACAGGAATACTAAAGGAAAAACCCGATATCAAGATGGCAATCAAACACAGGCACAGACGTCGCATGTTCATCGTGACTCTCCCCGTGTGAGACGGTTGACTTCGTTTGTGACCCGTTCCTGTTCACGGATCAGCATGGTTTCCAGGATGACCGCGTTCATGGCCTCACTTCTCAGGATGGATCGGTAAATATCGCGATCTTGCATCAAATTAATGGCCTCGATCGCGGTTGATTTCCGCTGAACATTCACAGGCTTGTCATAGAGTTCGGTAAAGAAAACCGGGTTTTGATATATTTTTTTGGTGAGCACTTCCATTTGCGCAAAATAGCTTGGTTCTTTACCCAGATAATCATCGATCTCATCTTTGGGGACACCCAATTCTTCGACCAGTTTTTTGATAAAGGGCGCCATTTCGGTGGCTTCGGTGCCGCCAGTATTTTTCATCCCTGCAATGGCTGAAAAAGAACTTTGAGCCACAGACCGCTTGGCGGCAATGGCTCTGACATCCAGATATTTATCCCCGGCATCCCGGTTGATCAGGCCTTCGTCATTGGCCAGCAATTCCCGCTTAATTAGTGGCGTTGCCGTATGGCCATACAGATTTGCACTTAAGGCAAAAATATCCTGCGCATCTGGCTCTGTTGCACCTGATTCTTTGGTAAAATCAGCATTGATCGTGAGAGGCAGATCCAGCGTACGCGTAAAATCAACATCCTTATTGATCCGTTTTTTATCGACGCTGCTGGCACAGACATTTTGTAGGCCGCCGCCATTAT
>CAZZGO010000012.1:0-23913 GCA_964654245.1 uncultured Pseudobdellovibrionaceae bacterium
GCTGGGTTCAGAACGTCGTGAGACAGTTCGGTCCCTATCTGCCGTGGGTGTTGGAGTCTTGAGAAGAGCTGTCCCTAGTACGAGAGGACCGGGATGGACGCACCTCTGGTGCACCTGTTGTCACGCCAGTGGCATCGCAGGGTAGCTATGTGCGGACGGGATAAACGCTGAAAGCATCTAAGCGTGAAGCCTCCTTCAAAACAAGGACTCCCTATCAGAGCCGTGGAAGACCACCACGTTGATAGGCCAGATGTGGAAGGGCAGTAATGCCTGAAGCTAACTGGTACTAATTGCTCGATTGACTTGAATTCTAACCATTGCCAGATCTTTTGGGATCTGGATGTACATAGGCGCGCAGGACTAAGTCCGTGGCTCGTTGGTTGGTATTCAGCTTAATACAGACTAAATGTCTTTTTCTTTATGATTTTTGTGGGTTTGGATGACTTGGTGGTTTTCGCGTGCGCGCAACACCCCATCCCATTCCGAACTGGACCGTGAAAAGCCACAGCGCCGATGGTACTCCGTCTTAAGACGCGGGAGAGTAGGTCACTGCCAAGTCTTCCAAGCCCACATAAAATCAATTCTCACCGATCACGTCGTTTTTCAAAAATCTCCCGCCTTGGGAGATTTTTTTGTTTATATTCAAATTGTTGACACGGAACACATCAAAGGGCTATATATTACATATTGTTTTTGAGGGATCTTATGTCACTGACTAGCCGCATATCTGTTTTGCGTGAAGCTTGGGGGAAATCTTCGGCCGCGATATGGCGAGATCGTGTTCGTCCCGCCGTAGGGCGATTCAAAAATATCGCGGGTAGATTGCCGCCGAAAGGCACCTTAATCCCGCAATTTTTAAAACCCGCTTATTATTCGCCAGAAGCGAAGTCAAAAAGAGTCGAGCTGGATGAAAATACACAATTAGCAAATGATTACGCCCGTCTAGAGGCGATAAAAAAAGCAACTGATGACAAAGCACGTATTGCAGAAATTGATGCTGAGTTAAAAAAAACATCTACGCTTCTTTGTACCCGAGCAACTTTACAGCGCATCACACCAGACAGTCACCCGGCGTTAATACGCCAGCTTCATGAAAATGAAGCCGTGCATAAATGTGGACGCGATGAACTCGTCTCTCACCGACTGGGTCATGAGAAGACAGACAAAGCCTGCTTTGCGCTGGTGATCGAAACCAAAGGAGAGCCCGTCATTCTGGCCGGTATCTTTACTTATTTCGACCAGACGTTAGATGCTGAAAGAGGCATGCGGCATAAGGGTCTGGCGGGGTTTGTTGATCACGTTAAAAAACAAGAACCCAAAGCCATGACCGCATCACACGACACGGCGGTATTTTATACAATTACGTCCGTGTTTCCCGGGGCGGGTGCTACGCTAGTTCAACGTGTGTACCAAGAACTTCACGCCCGGTTTGTCTTGACGACTTTATCCCCTATCCGAGGTTTTACCAAAGATAAAGACCGAGTGGCGATGATTGGGTTGGGCCGGGCAAATCTTCAGACACAGGTTTTATCCTATTTGCTCGACAATAAAGACCCGGTCATGAAATTTCATCTAGGGAATGGGGCGTATATTGGCGACATCAAAATCAACCCCGACAGTGCACAAGACTGGATCACCATTAACTATGTATATCCTGTCAAACCTGAAAGACTGAGCTTGAATAGAACGCTTTATAAATCACAAGGAATAATTTTTCTCTCCCCCTATCTTCATGACCAGGTGCAGACACAGATGCCCGAAAAATTATCCACGGCACAGGCCTTTGCCGGGGGTGACGTCATACGTTATAGTCCGGTTATGGTCATATCCCCGGCGCAGGGCTGAATTTTAGGGGATTCACATTTGCCCCCTTTCCATGTATCATAAACCATTATTTTATGAACGGCGGAGAAGCATCATGCGCATTTTATCACTTTGTGTAACGGTTATCTTGGGCATGATGGTCTTTCTACCGGTGTCTGCAATGGCCGAAGGGGTAGAGGTTGGCAAGACCATTCCTTCTGATCTCGCGTTATCTGATCAAGACGGAAAAACCCGCAATTTTTCGGATTTGACGGGTAAAAAAGGCATGGTGTTGGTATTTATCCGCTCGGTTGAATGGTGCCCTTATTGCCAAGCTCAGGTTAAGGAATTGTCGGACAATGCCAAAAAATTCAAAGACCTAGGCTATTCTGTTGTCACCTTAAGTTACGATCCTGCTTTAAAACTCAAGGCGTTTGCCTCTAACCTTAAAGTTTCTATGCCTATGCTGTCTGACCCTAGATCCGACGCTATCCGCGCTTTTGGTGTGTTAAATACGGATGTCGTGAAAGGCACAATGGCCTATGGGACGCCGCGTCCGGGTGCGTTCATTATCGGCGCCGATAAAATAGTCAAAGCCAAGTTTTTTAAAGATGGAATCAAAGACCGCGTCACGATCAAGGAATTGATGGATCAGATCACCAAAATGGATGTACCGCCGTCACCCGGGAAAGATACACGTTTCTATGAAATTGACCCTGAAGGTAAAACAGCACCCGCAACAGAAGGCATAACAGGCGAGGCTTTGGATGCGGTGGCACCGCTTCCGGGTGATGCACCTGCTGTGCCGGCGGGAGATATCCCGGTGAGTTCTGTGCCTGCATCTCCTGCGCCTGCGGCAACCGTGCCGACAACCCAGCCTTCGGCACCTGTGGTGCCATCTGCCGCACCGACCACAGCCCCGGGCAATCTGGCCGTATCGCCCCCGTCGGTTGGCATGCCGGACATGCCAGCACTTGAGGCCCCGGTTATGCCGACCATCGATAGCCCCGTTGTGCCGGAGCCGGCCGGTGTGACCGCCCCGGCGTCGCCAACGGCACCCGCCGTGCTGGATCCGGAACTGGAAGAAGCCTTGAAAAAGGCCACCCCGATAGGTTCAATGCCATCTGATCTACAAAACACCCCTACGGTTGAATAATTTTAGCTGTTTTTTTAGTCGCGCTGAGGGTCTCAGATATTCTCTGCTTGCATCTCCCTAGGGCTTTGGGATTTACTATCTCTCATTCATTTTTTTGACGAGGCGACAGGTTACCCATGAAAACGGTCAATGATATCCGCACGGAATTTTTAGGTTATTTTGCCAAAAAAGGGCACGAAGTTGTGGCGTCGTCCCCGTTAGTGCCGCAAAACGACCCAACCTTGATGTTTGCCAATTCCGGCATGGTGCAGTTTAAAAATGTGTTCACCGGCGTTGAAAAACGTCCCTATACCCGGGCGACCACGGCACAAAAATCGGTACGGGCAGGCGGCAAGCATAACGACCTGGATAATGTCGGATATACGGCGCGTCACCATACATTTTTTGAAATGCTGGGCAACTTTTCCTTTGGTGATTATTTCAAGGAAGACGCTATTTCCTTCGCGTGGGAATTAGTGACAAAGAACTATGGTATGCCCAAAGATAAATTGTTGGTCACCGTGCATACATCCGATGAAGAAGCGGCCAGCCTTTGGAAAAAAATCGCCGGGTTCTCAGATGATAAAATTATTCGTATTCCCACGAATGATAATTTCTGGATGATGGGAGACTTTGGCCCCTGTGGCCCCTGTTCCGAAATTTTTTATGATCAAGGGGATCGACTGGCCGGAGGCCCTCCCGGTTCCGCAGATCAAGATGGTGATCGATTTTTGGAATTCTGGAATCTGGTGTTCATGCAATTTGAACAGGAACCCGATGGCAAGGGTGGCCACATCCGTAAACCCCTGCCCAAGCCGTCTATTGATACCGGCATGGGGCTGGAACGCATGTCGGCCTTAATGCAAGGTAAGCTGACCAATTACGACATTGATCTGCTTCGTAATATCATTGAACATTCTGCTGACCTGACAGGCATTTCCCCGGACGGGGCACAGGCGCCCTCTCACCGTGTGATTGCGGATCATTTACGCTGTGCGTCATTTCTGCTGGCGGATGGTGTGATGCCATCCAACGAAGGGCGCGGTTATGTGCTTCGCCGGATTATGCGCCGGGGTATGCGTCATGCCCATTTGCTGGGCGCCAAGGAACCCTTAATGCATCGCCTGTTTCCAACCTTGATGTCCATGATGGGCGAAGCTTATCCTGAATTGAAACGTGCCGAAGCCTTGATTGTGGAAACGCTCAAGAATGAAGAAACCCGGTTTAAACGTACGCTTGAACAGGGGTTAAAAATTCTGGATGACGAAACGTCAAAATTGTCCTCCGGGCAAAAACTTTCGGGGGATGTTGCCTTTAAACTCTATGACACATTTGGTTTTCCGGTGGATCTCACGGCAGATGCACTGAAATCCAAAGGCTTGTCGGTAGATATGGACGCCTTTGAAACGGCGATGGATAAACAAAAGGCACAGGCACGTAAATCATGGGCGGGATCTGGGGATACGGGCACTGAAAAAATCTGGTTTGAACTCTTTGAAAAAATGGGTGCCACGGAATTTCTCGGCTATGCCAAGGACGTTGCCGAAGGGCAGGTGCTGGCGATCGTGAAAGACGGAAAATCTGTCCCTGCGCTGGCTATGGGGGAAACCGGGATGGTCGTGGTGAACCAATCGCCATTTTACGCCGAATCAGGCGGACAAGCAGGAGATACGGGGATCATGATGACATCGGCCGGGGATGCCTTTGTCGTGACAGATACCAAAAAATATATAGGCAAATTATGGGTGCATGTGGGGCAGGTATCAAAAGGCCATCTGAAAACGGGTGAGGGGGTTGAGCAACGTGTCGATGGACGTCGCCGCGCGGCCATTCAGGCCAATCACTCAGTCACCCATTTATTACATGAGTCATTGCGCCGAACCTTGGGGGATCATGTCGCCCAAAAAGGGTCGCTTCAGGATGATACCCGCACACGATTTGATATTTCTCAACCGACTCCGATTTCTGTGGAACAATTACGCGTGATCGAACAACAGGTGAATGCAGAAATCCGCGCCAATACCGAAGTCATCACCCGCGTTCTCCCGCTCGAAGATGCGATGAATTCCGGGGCGCGGGCGTTGTTTGGTGAAAAATACGAAGACGAAGTGCGCGTGGTCTCGATGGGCACAATCGCGGCGGGCGCGAAACATCCTTACTCCGTTGAATTATGCGGTGGGACTCATGTGAAACGCACGGGTGAAATTGGGCTGTTTAAAATCATTTCCGAAGGGGCAGTATCGGCAGGCATTCGACGGATCGAAGGCCTTACGGGTGAGGGTGCGCTCGCCTATTTCGAAGAACAAGAATCCCGCGTGCTTGACATGGCCTCTGCCCTGAAAACCTCTCCGGCGGATGTGGTAACACGCGTTAAAACATTGGCGGAAGAGAAGAAAAAACTGGAACAGGAGGTTTCTCATCTGCGTCGGCAACTGGCCTCGGGCGGGGCGGGATCATCTCAGGAGGATATTCAAGATATTGGCGGCGTTAAATATCTGGCCAAAATACTGCCTGGCTTCCCGGCCAAAGATCTGAAAACCATGGCGGATGACCTGAAGAAAAAACTCGGCTCCGGCGTGATTGCGCTGATTGCCACAGACGCTGATAAGGCCTCGATTGTCGTCACGGTGAGTGCGGATTTAACGCCGCGCCTCAATGCCGTGGATCTGGTCAAAATCGGTGCGCAAGCGCTGGGGGGATCTGGCGGGGGTGGCCGTCCCGATATGGCGCAGGCCGGGGGGCCTAATGTGAATGCCGCCAACGATGCCGCCACAGCCATCGGCCAAAAACTAGCTGGATAAAATAGGTGAATTAGAAAAAAGCGCGATATAAATTTTTATTTCGCACGTAAGTTGAGATCTTCCCGTGTTTCTCTGGCATGTCGGACAAGCCTGGCCAACGCGCGCATAAGACCAACTTGATCACGAGGATCTTCTGTCTTTCCTAATGAACCTGCTGTCAGAACACGTTCACAGGCTCTTTGTTTTATATAGGCTTCATGAGACTCTAGAAAACGTTGCCTATCTTTTGCTTGAACGACCTGTAGTTCTGCGGGGACACCGTTAAATGTAAAATTGACAATCACGGTATCAATTCCACCTTCTGCGGCACCGTGAAATTTAGATTTTAATCTGGTGGGGACTATCTCTGTATTTTTTTTGTTTTCGAAAGAGGTTCTCCCGTTGACCCAATCAGCAAGTTTATTTTGTGTTTTTAAAAACGCATTCGGTTCTTGCACGAAGACATAGGCTCTCAGCACATCCTTAACCTGCGTAATATCCCCCCCATAATCACTATCTGCTTTGGTTTGAATTCTTTCGCGTGACTTGACATTACCCACCATAATATCGTCTCGCTTAACGCCGCGCAGAAAGTCTTTCACGTTATCACGACAAAAATCTTGAAAAGCAGTAAGATGTTTTTTGCCAGCATCAACAATGCTGTCCAGATCTACTGGAAAAGCAAACGCAGTTTTATCTAGCGTGTGTGGGCTCATAAAAACATCCCTGTTTATTTTTTATGACATATTCTTATCTTCTAAGGTAACAAAGAATCTTCGGTTAAAACAAGGCAAAAAACATTTTATTAACAAGTTCTGCCATATATTATCATAATATTTCTATATTATAGAATAATAATGCGTCTGGAGTAGGTTGGGGGTCTTCGGGCGTTATGGCAGAATCCCGGGCTTGTCAGCCCCTCTTTCACTGGCTATACAGTCTTTGAATTTTAAAAAAGGATATCAAGACTATGGCCATGGAACGTACATTTTCGATTATCAAACCCGATGCCACCCGCCGGAACATAACAGGTGCCGTTAATGCTAAACTGGAAGCCGCAGGTCTTCGGATTATCGCGCAAAAGCGCATACACATGACCGAGGCACAGGCCGGGGGATTTTATGCCGTGCATAAGGAACGCCCCTTTTACGGTGAACTGGTTAAAACCATGACATCTGGCCCTGTAGTGGTGCAAGTTCTGGAAGGTGAAAATGCCGTGGCCAAAAATCGTGAAGTGATGGGCGCCACAAACCCAGAACAGGCCGCCCCCGGCACGATCCGTAAAGAACATGCGCTGTCGATTGGCGAAAACTCCGTTCATGGATCGGACAGTCTCGAGAACGCAAAGATCGAAATCGCGTTTTTCTTTACGCCTGCCGAAATTGTCGGCTAACCGGATCGCGCTTAAGCTTTCGCCATCCAATCCTTGATAACGGCATCCGCCCGGCTTGTGGCGATGATCAATTCATCTATCCGTATTTGGATGGACGTCGGGTCTAATGTGTTTTCAGAAGCGGGGCGCACCATTTTTTCGATGTCGCCTGCGACACGGCTCAGTTCTTTTAAACCGAAATTCCCGGTCATGCCTTTTAACTCATGCGCTCTGGCGGCCATCGCCTGAATATCTTGTGCCAAGGCGCTCGCTTCGAGGGCATCCACTAATTCATGTGCCTTGTCCATGAGTTCAATCAGCAATTCGTTTAATTTATCTTTACCTAAATTGACCTTCAGGGTATCAAACATACTGTCATCAAATACATCGTTATACGTGGTTGGTACGGAAGAACTCTCAGATGAAACAGGCGCCCCTACAGGAGAGCCTATGTCCCACCCCGCCACATCTGGCATAGTCTCGATGCCAGATGTATCCTGAATCACGTCATCAATGACCGACTCCAGAATATCCGGATCAATGGGCTTCGCGACAAACCCGTTCATGCCTGCCTTCTGATAGGTCATTTTGTCTTCGTCCCGCAAATTGCCCGTTAGGGCAATGACCGGTAATGCGGCGATTGTTGGGTCAGGCAGTTTTCTTAAAACGCGCGTGGCTTCGTCACCGGACATGCCCGGCAACTGGATGTCCATTAAGATCAGGTCATAGGGTTTTTTCTGTATCAGCGCTAGCGCATTTTCGGCAGTATCGACACAATCTGAGGTATGGTTCATACGCGTGAGAAAACTGGTGATCACTTTTTGATTGACGCTGTTGTCATCGACAACCAGAAGATGATAACTGCGAAGGGATCGGCGCGGCGGGGGGGCTGGCAGTAATGTTGCCCCGGTTGATGTCTGAGAGGAGAGGAGTGCTTTGCCATCAGCCTCTCCTTCGGGCATATTCAGGGTAAAGAAAAACATGCTTCCTTCCCCTTCGCGGCTACTGATATGTATCTTGCTGCCCATGGCTTCGATCAACCCTTTACAGATGGCCAATCCCAGTCCTGTGCCACCGAATTTACGCGAAATACTGCTATCCGCCTGAGAAAAAGGTGTGAAGATATTTTCCTGTGCTTCGGCAGAAATGCCGATACCACTGTCCTTGACGGCAAAGTAAATATCATACGCGGGTTGATCCCACCGGCTGACTTCTTTATCCGGGTCGGGCGTGCCCAAATGTACTTTGATGACAACTTCGCCTTGGGACGTAAACTTAATCCCGTTACCTGTCAGGTTCAATAACACCTGACGCAAGCGTGAGGGATCTCCCATCACATATTGTGGTACATCCGGGTCAATCAAGGTGCGCAGGGTAATATTTTTGATCGCCGCATGGCCTGACATCAGGGTGGCAATACTGTTCACCAGTCGGGGCAGATCAAAAGATATTTTCTCCAGTACCATTTTACCCTGTTCGATTTTTTCGAAGTCCAGAATATCGTTGAGCAAAGTCAGCATGGAATCGCCTGACTCTTGAATTGTGGTGACGTAATCTTTTTGCTCCCGAGAGATTTTACTATCCAGTAACAAACGTACCATCCCCATGATACCGGTCATCGGCGTACGAATTTCATGACTGACCACCGCCAGGAACGCCGATTTTGCCTTATTAGCTGTATCGGCCATTTCTTTGGCCTGACGCATTTCCTCTGATCGCTGGGCTTCGCGCTGACGGAACTGAGTCAAAAGCTCCCGCTCACGTTCAATCACACGGAGCAATCTTGCTTGCTCCGCACTTTCTTTTGTCGCCCGAAGTTTCACGAGCGCATCGATATTTAAATTGGCCGAAGCACCTTCGGTATGTGTCGTGGTAACCCGACCAGCATTTTTTTGTAGGGCACAGAGCATAAAAAATAGCCCTTGGGGAACCAAACAAAACCATATGCCGTTCTTAAGCGCAGACTCGGCTGAAATCATATCTCCCATCCACCATAAGGAAAAGAGTCCGCCGGAAAAGGCAAATAACCATCCGATTCCTAAAGATAAACGGTAAAGATGTCCGCTTTCATATTTAAGAATACTGTACAAACTGGCCAGCATGAAAATCAAAAGCGTAGGCCCCATAATGAGCCCCATATGTGCAAAAGCATGTTCGGGCGTGATCAGAAGATTGGCAATCCCGCCTAAAATGGCGATCAAAAACAAAATAATATAAAAATTATTTTCTTTTCCTACAGAAGGAGAGGACTGCACCACAAAACGCGTCATGACAATACACAAGATCCCCCACAGAACAAAGATACCAGATAGTCCATACTGGATAAGGTTGGCATTGGCATGGGTGAGTGCGTACTGAAGCCCTGCATATATGACGAAAGACAGAAAATAAAACGAAAACGGAAGCCAGCCTTGTGTTTTATAGGCGGTGGCAAAGGACAGAAAAAATAAAGCCATCCCGATCAGGCAGGCAAAGATCATGGATGTGATTTTGTAATCAGAGGATATATACGAGACTACTTGTTTATCATCAATGAGCGTGAGGGGCAAAAACGCCGGAAAAGATGAAACTGTATCCAGTTTCAGAATGATCATCGCATTCTGACGTGAGGGCAACGTGATTGGCACCAGACTCTCAGAGGTGATATCCTGCGCCGCCGGAAGCTTAAAAGATGGCGTCTGTGTATCTGGAATATCCAGTGTATATGGATTGGCCGTATGCACATACAGCGTCGCAGAACGCACAATACCATTGCGGCCACCGGATAATGTGCCAAGGTCCAGATACCATTTTGTTTTATTGGCGTTGTTGCGCACGTGAAAGACAGTCCATTGATGCGCATTCCGTGCTGGTACAGGCAGAATCTGGGCTATATTCGGGGTGATTTTTAAATTCCGCCATGTGTCTTGGCGCACAATTTTTTCAAGATCCAGCCAGTTATTGGGATCGGCTAGAATCAGCCCATATTCTGAAAGACCCATGTCAGTGGTCTGGTCGGTCAGTATGGCTGTTTTATAAGTTGGGGCGGCGGATGTGGTAGAAGGTACTTGCGCGTGAGACGGTGTTATACTGGCTAGAAAACACATAAGCCAGATAAAAGATAAGATGATCGTCCCGGGGGAGCCTTCCCGGGTACAATGCCTTAATCCAGCCGCGCCGATCAACGCGAGGCGATCTCTCATCATCTTATCCTTCGTAAATGCTTTCAGCAGAATAGCCATCAGACACAGGATACCCGTGCTTATACTTTGTCTGATATTGGTTAGGAAAAGATGAAGATCAGGCGGGTTGAATCAGTATTATGTTATTTCTTTATAGAAGAAAAAAGGCCATCATAACTAATAGGA
The DNA here is from genome assembly GCA_964654245.1 of uncultured Pseudobdellovibrionaceae bacterium. Taxonomy (GTDB): domain Bacteria; phylum Pseudomonadota; class Alphaproteobacteria; order Micavibrionales; family Micavibrionaceae; genus UWPOB-MICAV1. Next base: position 10,438 of record CAZZGO010000012.1, read on the forward strand.
TAACAACGCCGATAATGCCAACGGTCATGAATTTGGTAAATCCTTCCCACATGCTGACGGCTCGGTCGGATTCTCGGGGATCAACCGTTACATTATGGGGGGTATTGGCCATGATCTATCTCCTGATGTTTTGTCATCTATTGAAACGAAAAATTCTATAAATTTCAAGTCCCTCGACATCAAGGCCGTGTCAACATTTCTATCTGTTCAATCCACACAGCACCCTGCGCCCGCCCGGTGCCAATCTGGCCAATCCGGACAGGGGTCTCCCCTTCGGCGCTCAGGGTTGCCATGATCTGATCCACGTGCCGGGCATCACACACCATCACCATTCCCAGACCGCAATTGAATGTCCGTGCCATATCTTCGGGGTCGATCTGCCCGGTTTTTGCTAGCCAGCCAAAAACGGGTGACGGGTGCCATGTGGCCGCATCCAGATGGGCATGAACATCATCCGGCAGGACGCGGGGGATATTCTCCAGCAACCCGCCTCCTGTGATATGCGCCATAGCTTTGATGGCCCCGGGATAAGCGCGCAGTGTTTTTAACAGCGGCTTAATGTAAATACGTGTGGGGGTCAGTAACGCTTCACCCAACGTGACGCCAGGGGCAAAGGGGGCTTCGATGTCAAAACCGCCGGCCTGCTGGGCTATTTTACGCACCAATGAATATCCGTTGGAATGAACCCCGCTCGAGGGTAGGCCGAGGATCACATCGCCGTCGGTCACGTGCTCCCCGGTGATGATATGGGCACGTTCCACGGCGCCTACGGTAAATCCGGCCAGATCATAATCCCCGGCTTGATACATTCCGGGCATCTCGGCTGTTTCCCCGCCGATCAGCGCACATCCGGCCATTTCGCATCCGGTGGCAATGCCGGTAATCACGCGTTCGGCGACACCTACCTCAAGCTTGCCGGTCGCAAAATAATCTAGAAAAAAGAGAGGCTCTGCCCCCTGAACAATAAGGTCATTCACGCACATCGCCACCAGATCAATCCCGATATGGTCATGACGTCCCGTATCAATCGCAATTTTGATTTTTGTCCCAACCCCATCTGTAGAGGATACCAAGACGGGGTCTTTATATCCGGCGGCCTTCACGTCGAATAAAGCCCCAAAACCGCCCAAGCCCCCCATCGTGCCGGGTCTCATGGTTTTTTTGACGGCTGGCTTGATCCGTTCCACCAGATCAGCCCCGGCGTCTATGTCAACTCCGGCGGATTTATAGGCACTCTGTTTCATTTTGATCTATGCTCTGTAATGGGTTATAAATTGGCCACAATTTCCCGTTAAAAGTGGTGGCTATGGCAAGAATTTATAAGCATTTTGTGCGCGCAGGTATAGTGTTTTGTGTGGGGTTGGCTCTAGCTTTTGGCGGGATGATCGCCGGGGTGCAGGCTCAGGATACGGGATCTTTTACCGTTGAAGGGGTGCAGGTGGACGTCACGGCCAAAAACGCGGTCGAAGCCCGTACCAAGGCCTTGGATGAGGCACAGGTCAAAGCCTATAAAATGTGGCTTGAAACAAATCTGGGCAAGGATAAAGCCGCCGCGCAGGGAGATCTCGATCCGCTGGCGGTATCGGCTATGGTTCAGGATTTCGAAGTGACGAACGAACAGATTTCCGCCGTTCGTTATAAAGGTACCTTTACGGTGAGGTTCCGTCCGTCTTCTTTGCGGCATCTTTTGCCCGTGACCGAAACGGCCACCGCAGAAGAAAGTGTTGGTGTTGATACATCCGAAAATTCCGGTGCTGTGACATCGGCTTCTGCCCAGACTCCGGCGCCTGTCAAAAAAGGCACGACACTTGTTCTACCTTTTTATCAATCTGGGGGGCGGACAATTTTGTGGGAAGGTAACAACCCTTTCCGCGCCGCTTGGTCACGCCAACCTTTGGGCGAAAGCCGGGATTTTTCTCTACCATTGGGGGATCTCACCGATATCGGACAGATTAAGGATGATCAGGCCTTAACCTATGACCTTGAAAAAATGATACGTCTGCTGGCGCGTTATCAGGCGGATTATGCCGCCATTGTCATGGCGACCCCGAATGCCGTGAACGGGCTGGACGTGAATATTTACTCGGCCGCGCCGGGCACACGTCCGCGTTTTATCCGTACGCTTCAAATCATGCCCGATCAAACCAATACCCCGGTCGCGGTTTTGTTTGATCGTGCCGTGGCGCAAGTCAAACCGATCATAAAGGGCGTCAGTATGAATTCTGCTTTGGCACCACAGATGGCGAGTGCACAGCCCACACTTGATCCCCGTCCGTCGGGTCCCGCACAGAACTATCAGGCACGTGTATTTTTTGCGTCCGCGCAAGAATGGGTTAAAATGAAACATACGCTGGATCGCTTGTCCGGCATGCAAGGCGTGATGGTCAAAAGCCTCACCTCACGCTCAGCGTTGGTGGATATGAATTTTACAGGGGATATTTCTACGTTGTCGGCAACGTTAAGACAGGCCGGATTAAACGGTGTACCGGTGACACCCTCGAATAATGCGTCCGGTGTCAGTTTAAGCAATTCCATAGACATCTTCACTGGCATGGGACGTATCTAACACGACGGGGGCTTAGGGGATGGAACGTAAATTTTTTTTCTGGTTGATACTTTCGGGATTGGTGTTCGGCTTTGTCTGGCTGTTTCGGGATGTGTTGACGCCGTTTGTTTTGGGAGCGGCCATTGCGTATTTACTGCATCCGGCCACAACGCGGCTGACGCGGCTTAAAATGCCGCGCTGGCTGGCGTCCAGTCTGATTTTGCTCACCTTCTTTGTGTTTGTCGGGGCGCTCGGGACATTGATATTGCCGCTAGCCATCCGCGAGGCCGCCGATCTGGCGCAGAGCCTCCCGGCCTATATCGATCAATCGATTGTGTTTCTTACGCCCTATCTGTCGTTGATTCAAAATCACCTGGGCGAAGGATATGTCGATCAAGCCAAGGCACTCTTATCCCAGAATGCCGGAAAAATCATCACCCTGACGGGCGGCGTGCTGGGACAAATCGCCCAAGGCGGGCAGGCGGCATTTGGTGCACTCACCACCCTTATTTTAACTCCGCTGGTGGCGTTTTTCATGATGAATGAATGGCCGCGCATGACGGCCTGGGTGGATGATTTATATCCCCGGGAAGATTGTGCCCCCTTGCGCGATATGATGCGCCGTATGGATCAGAAACTCTCCGGTTTTGTCCGGGGTCAAATCACCGTCGCCTTGATTTTGGGGACGCTTTATGCGGTGGCTTTGATGATTGCGGGTCTGAATTACGGGTTCCTGATTGGTGTGATCTCAGGCGTACTGTCCATCATTCCGCTGGTGGGCTCAACCGTGGGGTTATTGATGGGGGTTCTGGTGGCGTGGTTTCAAACCGGCGGCGACTGGGTGTATGTCGGCACCATAGCCCTGATCTTTTTGGGCGGGCAAATGATCGAAGGGAATATCCTCACCCCCAAACTGGTGGGGGATAGTGTCGGGCTTCATCCCCTATGGGTGATGTTTGCCTTGATGGCAGGGGCGGCACTTTTTGGCATTTTGGGGATGTTGCTGGCGGTGCCGGTGGCGGCGATTGTGGGGGTTCTGGCGGGGGCGGGGATTGCGCAATATAAATCAAGTGCGCTGTATGGACGTGCACCTGATTCCCCCGATACGCCTTAATGGAAACAACATGACACGCGCTCTTCTTGAACAAATCCCATTTGATCTGGGTCATCGCACGGCCATGGGGCGATCTGACTTTTTAATTGCCCCTTCTAACCGGGATGCCGTCGCGTGGATTGATCTATGGCCGAACTGGCCGGCACCTGCGCTCATCATCTATGGTCCCGTCGCCTCTGGTAAAACGCATCTGGCCGAAGTCTGGCGGGAAAAATCACATGCCAAATTTATCACAATATTCGATATTCAGAACAAAAGTCCTTCTGACCTCACCGATCATCCTGGGCATTTTATCTTGGATGAAGCGGATAGTCTGATCGGCGACCTTGAATCCGAAAAAAAACTTTTTCATCTGTACAATATTTTCAAAGAAAATAATCGCACATTTCTCCTGACATTGACGTTGGCACCCGTGCACCAACATTTTGCCTTGCCGGATCTGGCTTCACGGCTTCGGGCGGCTCCTGCGGTGGCGATACGCGAACCCGATGATGCCTTGCTGGCGGCGATCATGGTTAAATTGTTTAATGACCGCCAATTGCGTGTGGGCGCGGATGTCATCGGGTATATCCTGCCCCGGGTGGAACGGTCTTTTGAATCCGTGCGAGCCTTTGTTGATAAATTGGATCAACGCGCCATGATGGAAAAAAAATCAATCACGCCGGCGATGGTCAAATCCGTTTTTGACGAGCTAGCTTCTGCGGCGTGACCGCCAGAAATTTTGGTATATCTCGCTTTGGTGCCAGCGATACGCACTCGCGCATATGTCACGAAGTGTATAACGCGGTTTCCATCCTAACACGGCATAGGCGCGCGATATATCGGCGACCAGAAAGACAGGGTCTCCGGCGCGTCGGGGCTCCGGCGTGATGGATAAATATTCTTGATCCGCTAATTTTTTAACTTCGCTCATTACCTCGCGCACACTATATCCCGTGCCCGACCCCAGATTACAGATCACAGGTTCCCCCCCGGACTGAAGATACGTCAGGGCAAGTAGATGTGCGCGTGCTATATCGTCAACATGCACATAGTCCCGCACGCAGGTGCCATCCGGGGTCGGATAATCCTCACCGAATAAAGAAACAGACCCCCGAAGCCCCAGTGCCGTTTGAATCACCAATGGAATTAAATGTGTTTCGGGGTCATGCATTTCTCCAATCGCCGCGTCTATGTCTGCCCCGCATGCATTGAAAAAACGAAATATGACCGAATCTATGCCATGCTGATGATACGCGTCCTGAATAATCTGTTCGGCGGCTAACTTACTCTCGCCATACGGATTAATGGGGCAGGGGGGCAGGCTTTCGGGGAAAGGGACTTGATGATCCGGCTGGCCATACACGGCCGCGGTTGAGGAGAAGATTAGATGCTTGATCTGCGCTTGTGCCATCGCCGAAATAACAGACGCTGTCCCTTGTGCATTATGTCGGTGAAATTCAGACGGATTTTTCACGGATTCCGAAACCTCGATCAATCCCGCAAAATGCAAAATGGCAGACGGTTGGTGTTTTTTAAAAATCGATACCAAGGCCGGTGTGTCCAGAATATCGGCGTGTTCTAGGGTTAATCCGGCCACAGATTGCGCCTGTCCCCGCGAGAGATTGTCAACAATGATCGGAGTCAATCCTGCGCGCACCAGCGCCTTGGCCACATGAGAGCCGATGTAACCTGCGCCGCCAAGAAGTATAAAAGAGGTCATGATGAATTCTTAAGACATGAAAGGGTATATCCAGGCAAGAGGAGTCTATATTTTTGAGAAATATGACGGGTATTTTCACCTAGCGTTTAATGATGCCGGGTTATCTTCAGGAATAGTAAAAAACACATTGCTTATATAACATTTTGATAAATATAAGAATAATCACCTTTTTCATGGCATATTGTGCATGTGCAAAATAAATAATTCATTGAATATTTGGGTAAATTATTTTAACTTCTTTCAATTATCATAATAACAAAAAAGGGTAGTAGGGGATGACTGTTTCTCTTTCAGAGCACGCGCTAGCGAGTTTGCCGTCTGGCATTCAAACATATTCTTACGATCGTGCTCAGGTTAAATCCGGCATTCTTCATATTGGCCCCAGTGCGTTTTTCAGAGCGCATCTGGCCGTTTACGTTGATGATATGTTGTCCCGTTTGCACAAAGAGGGCAAGCCGCTTGATTGGGGCATCACGGCGGTTAGCATGAAGCATCCCACCGCGCATGAAAAACTGGCACCTCAAGATTTTCTCTACACGCTGACCAGCTTGGGCAAAGATCAACAACATACGCGTGTGATCGGTAGTGTTAAGGATATCCTTGTCGCCAGTCAAAACCCACAGGAAGTTCTTGAAGCCGCCGCCAGTCCGGATATCAAATTAATCACCCTGACGGTGACACAAAAAGGATATTATTTCAGTTCGGAAAAAGGATTTGATTTCGATCATCCGGATATTAAGGCTTGCCTTGATGAAGGCAGTGTTGAGATGTCATCTATCGGATTAATTGTCTCTTCGCTCGATTTAAGACGGCAACGCCGTATTGCCCCACCGACGATCATGTCTTGTGATAATTTGGCCGGTAATGGAACCACATTACGCTACGCCGTTTTGGCGTATGCCCAGAAAAAATCACCCGAATTAAGGGCGTGGATTGATCAATATGTCGCGTTCCCGAATGAAATGGTGGATCGTATTACACCTAAAACGACACCTCAACATGAGGCCCGCATGAGGGCTATGGGTGTGCAAGATGCTTGGCCTATTCAAGCAGAGCCCATGCCTAATGTTGCTTTTGTCATCGAGGGACATAGATCGATTGATCCAAATACAAGCCGCCCGGTTGACTTCCCCCCTTTACAAGACACATCTCTTTATGTTGTCGAGAATGTCCATGCCTATGAAATGATGAAAGTGCGTACGTTAAATGGGGCGCATATGGCACTGGGATGTATTGGACATCTCTCGGGCTTACAGCACACGCACGAGGCTATGGCACAACCTGATATCCGTGCCTTTATTCAAGGTTTTATGAAAGAAGTCGGGCAGACACTGCCAAATATCGAAGGCGTATCCCTGCCTGATTATCAACAGGATTTGGTGACGCGTCTGGACAACAGTGAAATTTGTGATCAGCTCACACGCCTTGCGCGTAATGGAACGGATAAGGTCGGTTCGCGTTTTTTAGACACGTTGCGTGATAGCGTGGCCTCAGGTCAATCTTCATCTCACACCTCGTTTGCGTTGGCGTCGTGGATACAATATCTCAAACAACTTGATCAAAATGGACGCCTGCCCGGAAGTAAGGAAACGGATGAACCCAACGACGCCGCCGCCTCACGCGCTGGCCTTGGTTTGGTCAATATTGTCTATCCGGGCATGACAGATCCCAGCCCGTTATTTGCCGTCGATAAAATTTTTGGAAAAGACCTGACAAACAATGCAACTTTTGTCCAACAGGTCACCACATATCTGACGGAAATCGAGAAGCAAGGCATTAAAGCGGCACTCAAAAACTTTGTGGCACAGAACCCGGTTCCGGATGTTGAGGCAATACCTCCGCGATTACTGAACGGTGCGGGTCCGCATCCCGCACCTTCACCTTAACCTTCACTTGCTATTTGATAAGAACACGATCACCCCTTTGATTAAGGTCAGGACATGACATCAACAGCTCAAAACGCGTATAAAAAAACCTCGATTATCTTGAACGAGGCTAATCTTCCTCATATAGACCCATCTATCCAGCGTCCCTCTTATGATCGTTCTGCATTGAAGGCGGGGATCATGCATATGAGTGTCGGCGGGTTCCATAGGTCCCATCAGGCGCTTTATATAGATGACCTTCTTTCCCAATCGCCTCAAGATTGGATGATTTGCGGGGTTGGTCTGTTACCACAGGACAAGCCACATGTCGAAACCCTGAACCGTCAAGATGGTCTTTATTCCATTTTGGAACGAAGCGGACAAAAAGATACCTTACGTATTTGCGGCAGTATGAAAGAAGTACTTCATGCACCTTCTGATCCGGCGAAGGTTTTGGCGCGGCTGATGGATCCAGCGATAAAAATTCTGTCTTTGACCATCACGGAAAAGGGATATTGCTACAATCAGGAAGGAAATCTGGATGAAACCAATCCGGGGATAAAAAATGACCTGCAGAGCCCGGATGCGCCTGTCACGGGATTGGGATATGTCGTATCCGGTTTGGCACGCCGACGTCAGGCGAAAATGAAGCCTTTTACGGTGATGTCCTGTGATAACTTGCCGGGTAATGGACATTTGACCCGCAAGCTCGTACTTCAATTCGCAAGCTTGATTGACCGGGAGTTAGCTGAATGGATTAAGACACATGTTTCTTTTCCGAATGCGATGGTCGATAGAATTACCCCTGTGACAAAACCTGAAATCGTGGATCTTGTCGAAAGCCAATTCGGTGTGGTGGATGGCTGGCCTGTGGTTTGTGAAGATTTCCGTCAATGGGTTCTAGAAGATCATTTTTCAGATGGGCGTCCAGCGTTAGAAAAAGTAGGCGTTCAGTTAGTTGCCGATGTCGAGCCCTATGAAAAAATGAAGATACGGCTTCTCAACGGGTCGCATTCTGCCCTGTCATACATATCTTACCTGATGGGGTATCGTCAGGTAGATAAAGCCATGGCAGATCCGGATATTGCCAAATTCGTTCGGGCTTATATGGATCATGATATTACGCCGTCCGTCCCAGAAGTTCCGGGTATCAATCTTACTCAGTATAAAGATATTTTGATCGAACGATTTTCAAATCCAGCCATTGCCGATCAGGTTCAACGTCTGGCTGAAGATGGATCACAGAAAATTCCAAACGCCATTTTACCCTGTATTGAATATCAATTGGCACAGGGCGGTTCGATCAAGTTTGCCGTGCTGGCACTGGCCGCATGGTTTCGTTATTTAACGGGGGTCGATGAAGACCTGAAGCCGATTGAGATTAAAGATCCCATGAAAGATGATCTTCAAACGCGGATTAAAATGACCCCTCAGGATCCGACCTCTATTTTGGGTCTATCCCGGGTATTTGGGACCCAATTGCCTTTATCTGCCCCGTTTTTGACGGCACTTACCGCTGCTATGGCGAGTTTACAGCAAAAAGGCGCCCGACAGACCGTTAGGGACTGGCTTGGTTAGTTTTTTATTGACATAACACAAAAATTGCCATATGTTGACCCTGATCGGCGCGACTGAAAATGTATAAAATTTCAAACGGTGTCTCATGACAATTACGTATCTCGTCTTTGATAATGATGGTGTGAATATCGATAGCGAAGACGTGGCCATGCAGGTCATGGATGATGCAGGTTTTGATCTGGTGAAACGATATGCCCCGAACGCCGATCTAGAGCGCGGGTTCATATATCGTACCTATCCCGGGACATCAACTGACCGGATCGTTGATGCTTTGATTAAAAAATTTGATTTACCTGAAGTCCTCATCCGGCAGGACTACCAGATTCCGCTGTCAGAAGATGTCAGTGTTTTTTTAGCCGATGTCATTACCCTTCAGACGAACGAAGCTTTTACAAAAGAATTAAAAGCTATTCCGGGTATATCCCAAGCCCTTCAACAACTTCGTGACACATTTGGAGCCGAACATATTGCGTTGGCAACGACAAGCCGTGCTGACCGGATGGATATATCTCTTGAGCATGCGGTAGATCCTGAAACCGGTATCAATGCCGGCCTGTCTGATCTATTTCCAAAGGGTGATCGCCGCCGAAGCGGCTATGGTCACCCCAACAAATATGATGAAGCCTTTGGCGCGCTGGGTTGGAACCCGGCAGAAACGATCGTTATTGAAGATAGTCTATCAGGAGTCTCTAAGGCGAAATCACACCATCCTTTGGTGCGGGTGATTGGTACGGTCGCCGCAAAATTCTATGTCGATAAAGAGGCGCAGTCAGCCGCCTTGTTACAAGCAGGTGCCAGTATCGTCATATCTGATGTCAGGGATCTGCCGGCTGTTATTTCATGGCTGGATCAAGATTTATCCCCTTCGAGTAAACCTGATTTAAAAGGGCATATTTATACCCCCTACCATGCTGCGCCGCACCCAGGTATTCAGTTCACGCCAAAGCTTTAATCCCCCTTTCTATTGTCAAAAATGCCCTAAACTGCTTTATTACTGCCCATCAACAAAGGATGTCACGATGATTGTGGTTTTTGGTTCCAACGTTCTCGACCTGTTTATCCATCTGCCGGATCTGCCGAAAAAAGACACGGCGGTCTTTTTGGATAATCATGACGAAGCACCGGGTGGTAAGGGAGCCAACCAAGCGGTTGCCGCCGCCCGCGCTGGGGCAGAGGTCCGCTTCTTTGGCGCACTGGGCAAAGGCGGGCATGGCCGCCAGATGCTGGAAAATTTACAAGAACAGAATATCAATACATCTGGGATTGAAATCCTTGATATGCCTTCAGGCTTGGCGACCATTTTTGTGGATGAAGCGGACGGTACGCATAAGGTGGTTGTATCGCAGGGGGCTAATTTAAAAGCACGTCAAACTTCTGTGCCAGATAATTTATTGACCAAGAATACGATCGTTCTGGTTCAAGGTGAACTTCCTATGGCGGAAACAGAAGCATTGATTGCCCGGGCGAAAAAAAGCGGCGCACGGACGGTGATGAATTTCGCACCGGCAACCCAAGCGCTCAGCACCGAGATGCTTCAAAACCTCGATTATATTATCCTGAATGAACATGAAGCCGATCTGGTGGGTCAATCACAAAACATGCAAACGCAAGATAAGGCGGCCTTCGCCAAAGAACTCTATGATCGGTTTAAACTGGTGACATTGGTGACACTGGGCGGGGTGGGTTCTCTGGTCTGCTCCGGCGAAAATTTACTAATGGTGCCGCCCTTGAAAATTAAGCCCGTAGATACGATCGGTGCTGGTGATGCTTATACAGGTTATTTCTGCGCCGCGCTGGATCAGGGGAAAGATTTTGAAACAGCCCTTAAATGGGCGACGGTGGCAGGGTCTTTGGCCTGTACAAAAGTGGGCGCACAAACTGCGCTCCCCAAACAAGAGGAAGTGGCTGAACGTGTGGGTGAAATTACGATTAGTCGTTTGACCCCGACGAACGGCGGACAATCCGCCCCCGCTCTAGACCCAAGTAAACTTCGCCTTGCTTAAGCCGTAAGGCCTCTTGTCCAAACACATCATACCGCCAGCCCTGAAGGGCGGGGACATCGGGTTTTTCCTGTGTGGCCAAGGCTTCCAGATCTTCCGCGCTGGCCAGAATTTTGGGGGCAACATCTGCTTCTGAGGCACAAATTCTGAGCAACATCTTGAGCATCTCAAGCGTGGGCACGGCGTGTTTGGGGAACATCGCCGGGCGCGCCACATGCGGCATCTGATCCCGGGGTATCTTTCGTCCTTTTTGGATCAACTCAAGAATAACAGACCCCAATTTACCCTTGGCGACATCGGCCGGAAGCGTGCGCACCTGTAACAACCCTTCTAGATCACGGGGCATATACATCGCAAGATCGGCCAATGTTTCGTCTTTGAGCAAACGTCCTCGGGGGATATCCCGCGCTCTGGCTTCGCGTTCACGCCATGTGGCCATTTCGCGCAAAACAGAGAGAACTTCGGGTTTGTCAGACCGAATTTTCACCCGTTCCCATGCGGCCTCAATCGGCGAGTCATACGTGGTTGGGTTCTTTAAAATATCCATTTCCTCAAGCACCCAGTTGACCCGGTTTTTATGAATCAATTGGGCATTCAAATCTTCATAGATCTGACGCAGGTAAATCACATCATCCAGCGCATAGGTGATTTGTTTTTGAGAGAGGGGTCGCCGCGCCCAATCGGTGAACTGGGCACTTTTAGACAGGCTGGTGCCGGTGACTTCTTGCACCAGTGCGTTATATCCAATCTGATCGCCATACCCGAGCACCATGGCCGCGACTTGCGTGTCGAATAAAGGTGCCGGCACGGTCTTCATCAGGAAATAAAAAATCTCTAGATCCTGCCGCGCGGCGTGAAACACCTTGAGCACGTTAGGGTTCTTCATCAGGTCAAACAAAGGCGTGAGATCCAAGTCAAAATCAACTGGGTCAATGGCGGCGGCGTTACCGCCTGGTGCCGCCAGTTGAATAAGACACAGTTTGGGATAGAAGGTCTTATCCCTTAAGAATTCCGTATCGACGGCAATATAGGGCGCGTACGATAACTCAAGGCAGAGGGCATTCAGTTGCGTTTGGTTTTGGATAATCATAAGGGGGTTTTTACCGCCAAGTCACCGATTCTCCAAGGTTTTATTAAGCCCAGGCAAGAATTATCTTTGCGCCCGGGCACCGGGGCGGTTATAAATTCACTGACTTAACGTAAAGGATATCTCATGCATCTCTACCGGACCCATACTTGTGCTGATTTGCGCGCGAACCATGTCGGACAGACGGTTCGTCTGTCGGGCTGGATACACCGAAAACGCGACCATGGCGGGGTATTGTTTATTGATCTTCGGGATACGTATGGCCTGACGCAATGCGTGGTGCACGAAGGATCGCCATTATTGGCACAGATTGAAAAATTCCGGATCGAAAGCACCGTGACTCTGACAGGTAAAGTCATGGCCAGAACGCCTGAAACCATCAATCCCAAAATGCCCACCGGTGATATTGAACTGGTGATCGAAAACGTGACTCTACAGGGCGCGGCCGATGTCTTGCCGTTTCAGGTCGCGGAAAATGACGGGGCGGGCGAAGACATTCGCCTGAAATACCGCTATCTGGATTTACGCCGCGACGGGATGCAGAAAAAAATTCGTCTGCGGAACAATGTCATCTTCTCGCTTCGTGAACGCATGATGGCGCAGGGATTTCAGGAATTTCAAACACCGATCTTAACGGCATCCTCCCCTGAAGGCGCGCGGGATTATCTGGTGCCGTCTCGCCTTCATCCGGGAAAATTTTATGCGCTTCCGCAGGCACCCCAGCAATTCAAACAATTGCTGATGATGTCGGGCTTTGACCGGTATTTTCAAATCGCGCCCTGTTTCCGCGATGAAGATGGACGGGCAGATCGTCTGGCGGAATTTTATCAACTGGATGTTGAAATGTCCTTCGTCACTCAGGAAGATGTGTTTTCTGCCATGACACCGGTCATCAAGGGCGTCTTTGAAAAATATGGCGATTTCACGGGCACGCCGCACCGTATTGAATGGCTTCCCCATCTTACCTATGCTGATGCCATCAAATTGTATGGGTCTGATAAACCGGATCTGCGTAATCCGCTGGTGCTCTGTGATGTCACGGACGTGTTTAAACGCGATGATGTCACCTTCAACGCGTTCAAGGGCGTGATCGCCAAAGGCGGTGTGGTCAAAGCCATCCGCGCGCCGAACGTGGCCGATAAACCGCGCTCTTTCTTTGATAAACTCAATGATTGGGCCAAAGGTGAAGGGGCTGTGGGTCTGGGCTATATCCTGTTCAAGGATGGCGCCGGGCAGGGGCCGATTGCCAAATTCGTCCCCGATGCCGCGCAAGCGGAATTGAAAAAGGCCGCCGCGCTGACCGATGGCGATGCTATTTTCTTTGTCTGTGATACACCCGCCAAGGCCGCGAAGATGGCGGGGCAGGCACGGGATAAAATCTGTGATGACATGGGCATACGCGAAACGGGTGTGTTCAAATTCTGCTGGGTGGTGGATTTCCCGATGTATGAATTTGACGACAAGACCCAGAAAATTGATTTCTCCCATAACCCGTTTTCTATGCCGCAAGGCGGTCTGGATGCGCTCAACACCCAAGATCCGGTCACCATCAACGCTTATCAATATGATTGTGTATGTAATGGGT
>CAZZGO010000013.1:0-23752 GCA_964654245.1 uncultured Pseudobdellovibrionaceae bacterium
CCAGATGTCATCCAGAAAACGGGTCATGGCGGTGCGCATTTCATTGATTTTTTGCAGGCGCGTATCGCCTTTCATGAAATGATACGTATCGGGAAGCAGTGTGCCTTCGGCAGGACGTTCCGTTATATCCCCTTCAAGCCCCGCTACAGAATTGAGAATGCGGACAATCTGATGCGAGGTTAAACCTTCAGCAATGGTGAATTTGCGCTCAATCACCTCACCTTTTTGAATCATCTTCAGAATGCGTGCCATAGGCATTGAGGCCGTAAATTCATATTCCCCCGCCTTCAGCAAGCCTTGATCGGCATAGAATCTAGCCGCGATATGAAATACCAGCGCCGAGGAGATAATACCCTGATCTTCCAGTGTTCGGGCGATCTGGGAGACACCGCTTCCCCGGTCAATGATAACGCTTTTATTTTCGGTCAAGGGACTTTGTTTTAAAAACGCATAAACACCATATCCCCCGAAGGCGCACAGGCCTGCCAGACAGATCAGACAAAAAGAGATAAGCCAGAGAAAAGTGGCGCGCATATTATCCGGCAATCGCCTGATAGAGCGTCAAACAAGATCCAATCAACATCAGGGTAATAAATGACACACCGCCAACCACGCGCCATATACCCGTACCGGCTCCCTGATAAATACCGATAAAGTGGGCGATACGCGATCCCACCATGGTGAGACCGACCAGATGAATGACCCATGCCGGATACATCCCCTGCCATTCTAAAATAATCATCAACACCAGAATAAAGGGGACTGTTTCCACAAAATTGGAATGTACAGACTGAGCACGAACCATGTCTTGGTTACCGCCCTGCCCAAAAGCGATTTTCTGCGTTGTTCTGATTTTCACAATACGTAGAAATAGGAAAGCCAACCAGAAACCAAACAGCGCAAAATATAAACCTGTCACCATGTGGTTACACTTTCTTCATAATCAGCGAGGCATTCGTGCCCCCAAACCCAAAAGAATTCGACAGCACAATGGATGTTTTCTTTTCCTTGGCGATCTTGGGCACCAGATCAATTCCCTGACAGGGTTCGGATACCGTTTCTAGGTTGAGTGTCGGGGGCAAGATACCTGTCTGAATGGCCATGATGGAATAAATGGCCTCAACCGCGCCAGCCGCCCCCAGCAAGTGACCAATCGCCGATTTGGTTGATGACATTGACACCGTTTGTATCGCCGAGCCAAAAAGCCGTTTGACGGCCGTACATTCAATGCCATCCCCGACAGGGGTCGATGTCCCATGGGCATTAATATAATCAACTTCGCCCGGGGAAATTTTGGCCGATGCCATGGCCGCCTTCATCGCCCTGAATCCCCCATCCCCATCTTCAGCCGGAGAGGTAATATGATAGGCATCTCCTGACATGCCGTACCCAATAATTTCGGCATAGATTTTGGCACCACGTTTTTTAGCATGTTCATATTCTTCCAAAACCACAACGCCGGAACCTTCCGCGATTACGAACCCATCTCTGCCTTCGTCAAACGGACGAGAGGCTTCGGTAGGCCGGTCATTATACGAAGAGGATAGCGCACGAAGTGCGCCAAACCCAGCTACGCCCAGCGGCGTTACGGCGGCTTCGGCACCGCCAGCCACCATCACGTCGGCATCGCCCAGCGCAATAAGCCGCGCCGAATCACCGATGGCATGCGACCCCGAGGCACAGGCCGTCACCACAGAATGATTGGGGCCCTTAAATCCATGTTTGATAGACACATGACCCGACGCTAGATTGATTAACATGGCCGGAATGGAAAACGGGGAGACCCGCCGGGGCCCGCGCTCTTTTAATGTAATGGATGATTCATAAATCGTTCCCAACCCGCCAATGCCAGACCCGATCAAGACGCCTGTGCGCTCACGCTGTTCTTCGGTTTCAGGACGCCAGCCAGAATCAGCAACCGCTTCATCAGCCGCAGCCATGCCATAAGCAATAAATTGGTCTATTTTCTTTTGCTCTTTAGGTGGAACAAACAGATTGATATTAAAGGCGCCGTCTGTCGGCGCAAGATCTGATGATTTTGGCACCAATCCCGCAATCTGGGATGACATCTCTGTCACATCAAATTCATCAATCCGCCGCAAACCGCTCTGGCCGCGTGTAATTAAATCCCAGTTCCGCTGAACGCCCAGCCCCAGCGGAGACACAATTCCCATTCCTGTTACAACAACACGTCTCATGGGGGTCATTTAAAAGCAAAAGGCGGCTTTCGTAAAGCCGCCTTTCTTGATTTTACACATAGGCCTGAGGCTTATGAGCTTAACGCTTAACCTGCGCTGTTTGCCTTAATGAAATTAACGGCATCACCCACGGTCTGAATTTTCTCCGCCGCATCATCCGGAATTTCAACCTTGAATTCTTCTTCAAACGCCATCACCAGTTCAACGGTGTCCAGTGAATCTGCACCCAGATCATCAATGAAGCTGGCGGCTTCGTTCACTTTACCTTCATCGACCCCCAGATGTTCGACAACGATTTTCTTTACACGTTCTGCAATATCGCTCATGGCGTTCCTTTTACCCCATTTAAGGTTGTTAATTTAAAATCGGACGGACTTTACCAAGCCGCGCCCTCAATGCAAGCAGTTTTATTAGACCTAGCCAAAAAACGGCTTATCTTCAATCAATTCAATAATTTACATACTCATTCATGTGGATAAGGCGGGAAATGACATGGGTCGCCCCCGCCGCGCGAAGCCGTTTTTCCTGAGATACAGGGTCATGTGACGTTCCCGTAAAACCAATCACGGACATGCCCGCCGCCACGCCAGCCTGGACACCGGCGACGCTATCTTCCACGACGATCGTGCGTGCGGGATCCGCGTCCCGCTGATGCGCCGCGTATAAAAATAAATCCGGGGCGGGTTTGGGCCGAGCCACCTGCGTTTTGGTAAAAATGGTTGTGTCTTGAAAATAATCCGGCATAAACCCGCAGAGCGTCAAAGAATAAATGACATTCCCTCTTTCGCCATTGGATGCCACGCAGGTTTTGGTTATCTGCTGGCATGCCCGCACGACTTCTAATGCCCCGTCCACAGGTCTTAATTCAGACGCATACATGTGATTAACTTTGGCGATATATTTTTGGGCGATATCAGTATCTGTAAACACATAGCCCGTTTCCATTTGGATCTGGAGCAGGATGGTCGATACGGTTTTACCCATCCAGTGATGATAGGCGTGGTTCAGGTCATACTGATGCGGGCATATCTCGTTGATGACCTCAAGCAAAGCGATGTTGTTCACGGTTTCACTATCGACCAGCGTGCCGTCACAATCAAAGATGATCAATTCAGGGATAAACGCCATTATAAAATAGCCGCCGCCGCAAGCGAGAGTGTCACCACGCCTGTCAAAATCAATCTGAACCGCAAATAGCCCTCAAAAGGCAAGCATGCGTCACGCAAAAAAAGATAATCCATGGCATACAGACCCCAGAACAACAGAATAAACCCGGCAAAAATAAACACAGGGGATAGCCACAGCCCCGCCGCAGACAAAGCAAAGCTGATCAATGTTGGAAGCATGGCCAGATATAACTGACGTAAGTTTCCCTTTTGAAGGGCAACCGGCCAATGCACCCCGCCTAAAAAGGAGGCAATGAGCAGGCTGTATAATAACAAAAGCCCCGCAAAAAATTCGTTACCCGAGACAATATCAAGCGCCGACAATCCCACAAACGGAATAAGCCCCGCATACCCCAATCCCTGCGCCAGCCTTGATATCCCGGGCATTATACCATCGCCATACCGCCATTGACATGAATAGTGGTGCCCGTCACATATCCCGCTTCGCTGGATGCCAGATACACAACAGCCCCCGCAATATCCTCGGATGATCCCATGCGCCCCATCGGAATGGTGGCATTGATTTTTTCCTTTTGATCATCCGTCAAGGCATGTGTCATGGCCGTAGCAATAAATCCTGGCGCGACACAGTTTACCGTGATGTTCCGGGACGCAATTTCCGCAGCCATAGCCTTCGACCAGCCGATTAATCCGGCCTTAGACGCCACATAGTTACACTGCCCCGGATTGCCCGTGACCCCCACAACGGACGAAATATTGATGATCCGGCCATACCGACGTTTCATCATGCCGCGTTGAACCGCGCGCGCCAATTTAAAGGGGGCGGATAAATTGACATCCAGCACCTCTTGCCAGTCTTCATCCTTCATCCGCATGGATAAGCCATCCTTCGTCAGGCCGGCATTATTGACCAGAATATCAATCTGTCCCATTTTCTCTTCGGCTTGCTTGACCAAGGCTTCAATCGCCGAGGATGACGATAAATCAGCCGGGATAGCAAAAACCCGGTCTTTCAATTGCCCGGCTAGTTCATTCAGCTTGGCTTCGTTGCGTCCGGTCAGGGCGACGATGGCTCCCTTGGCATGCAAGGCCTTGGCAATAGCTTCACCGATTCCACCTGTGGCACCGGTCACCAAAGCTGTCTTTCCTGTCAAATCAAACATGTTCTATCCCTTAAGTTTTGTGATCAATTCTTCGATCTGTGCAGGTGTACTCACGGATTCACAAGCCACATCTTTATCAATACGCTTAACTAAACCCGCTAAGACTTTACCCGCACCTAGCTCATACATCTCCGTCACGCCTTGGTCTTTCATCCACAATACAGATTCGCGCCAGCGCACCATGCCGGTGATCTGATCCACCAGCAACCGGCGAATATGCGAAGGCTCCGTCTCACCCTTGGCTGTCACATTGCACACAATCGGCACGCACGGGGGACGAATATCGGTATCCGCCAGCGCATATGCCATCACCTGCGCCGCCGGAGCCATTAATGTGCAATGGAACGGGGCACTCACAGGCAGAATAACGGCGCGTTTTGCCCCCGCGGCCGACGCCATATCCACCGCCATCTGCACCGCGGCGGTGTGCCCAGACACCACCACCTGTCCCGTGGAATTATCGTTGGCCGCTTCGCATACCAAAGCAGATCCCGCTTGCTTGGCCGCGTCTTTCACCACTTTTTGTACATCCGGCAAATCAAGCCCCAATATCGCCGCCATGGAACCAACGCCTACCGGCACAGCCTTTTGCATGGCCTGGCCGCGTGTTTTTAAAAGCCGTGCGGTTACCGGCAAATCAATTGCACCAGACGCCGTCAACGCCGCATATTCACCCAGCGAATGTCCTGCCATAAAGGCACAAGCCGTTTCAAACCGAATCCCGCCCTGACGTTTCAATATATTGACCACCGCCATCGATACCGCCATCAAGGCCGGCTGGGTATTTTCGGTCAGGTTCAATGCCTGTTCATCACCGGTGAACATCAACTGCGTTAAATTTTGTGACAGCGCGTCATCCACCTGCTGGAATGTTTCCCGGGCTTCGGTAAATGAATCAGCCAGATCCTTGCCCATCCCGATAAACTGGGATCCTTGACCCGGAAAAACAAAGGCACGAGACATATTCAAATCTCCTTATGTGGATAACATTGGCGCCTAACATGCGAGGTTCCCTGAAGCGCGTCAAGAGGTTACGCGGCAAAACATATATTCGGCAAACATCATAGTGCGCCGCGCCATAGAAACATCTTCAAAAATAGTGATTTTTAAAGTAAGGTTAATTCACGCTCTGAGGTTGTACCTGTGTTGACAAAAATCATCATGACATGGTGGTTTTTCATAGGTTTTATGCAACCCAAGAACGGCAGGAACAGGGAAAAAAATTATAAAAAATACCATAGAGGGCTCAGACGTTCGTATCACAAGACACACACCGAAATTTAAAAAGGGGAGGTGAAACGATGAGTTCAGTTAAAATCAAAACCGTTATCCAGCGCGTGATCGAAGAAACGGGCTATGCCTTTAAGGTCACGTGTGAAACCGAGAATAGCAACGCGGATTATGCGGAATTCGCAAGCTCTCAGGCTCTTCCTTCTTTTCAGGAAGCTTTGAATGATCCCGGTCTCACCTATGAACAATTATGCCAGATCCTGCGCCGAGCCAGTAACAAGGCCGTGCGCCGCCAATGCAAAACGCCGTGGCCGCTTTTTATGGCTAGTCACGTTGAAAAATTAAGTAATTCCAACAAGGTAGGTTAGGTTTTATCTTTCAGACTCCTCCATGAAAAAGGCGGCATATCCATCGGTATATCCAAGGGTGCCGCTTTTTTTATGCTTTGGGCACGGGATTCTATTGCACGCGCCCCCGGCTTATGTGTATAACCCGGGCACGTAAGACACCTCGCTCCCTTTATCAAGGCACACGCAAAAGGGGGCTGCCGCCGGAAAAAATGGTTTTTCCGGCATTTAAACCGAGAGGAGAAAAAGATGCCTTATTACGAAACCGTGTTTATGGCACGGCAGGATCTCTCTGATGCGCAAGTGAAAGCCATCACGGAATCATGCGAAAAAATCATCAAAGCTGGCAAAGGCAAAGTAGTGAAGACCGAAAATTGGGGTCTGCGCACACTGGCCTATAAAATCAACAAAAGCAAAAAGGCACATTACGTTTTGATTGAAACGGATTGCCCGCCAGAAGCTGTGATTGAAATGGAACGTACGCTTCGCCTGAACGAAGATGTGATGCGTTATTTAACTGTACGCGAAGATGAACTGTCCAAAGGCCAGTCCAAGATCCTCGACAAAAATACTGGTGAAACCGAATTTGAAAGAGAGGCCGCCTAATGTCTGCCGATGCAACCGCCCCCCAGAAGAAAACTTTCTTCAAGCGTAAAAAATCCTGCCCGTTCTCGGGTCCCAATGGTATTGCCATTGACTGGAAAGATGTCCGCACACTCGGCAAGTTCCTGTCTGAGCGCGGGAAAATGACCCCGTCTCGTATTACCAACGTATCCATGAAAAAACAGCGCGAACTGGCCAAGGCCATCAAGCGCGCCCGTTTCATGGCCTTGATGCCCTATGTACGTGCCGAAGGCGAATCCCGTCCGGAACGTTTTGATCGTAGCGATCGCGGCGACCGTTAAAAGAAAAGGAATATAAACATGCCAACACAAGTTATTTTGCTTCAACGCGTGGATAATCTGGGTGCCATGGGGGATGTTGTCTCCGTGAAGCCAGGTTATGCACGTAACTATCTTCTGCCGCAGAAAAAAGCCCTGCGCGCCAGCAAGGAAAATATTGCGCATTTCGAAGCGCAAAAAGCATCTCTGAAAAAACTCAGCGATGAAAAGAAATCTGCTTCGGAAAAAATCGCCCAAAAAATGGGTTCATTGAAAGTTGCTCTGATTCGTCAGGCTTCCGAAGCGGGCCAGTTATTCGGTTCTGTCACGGCGCGTGATATTGCCGATGTTATCAGTGCAGCTTCGGGTGAAAAAATCGACCGCACGATGATTGTACTGAACCAGAACTACAAAATGCTGGGTCTGTTTCCGGTCTCGGTTGCCCTTCACCCTGAAGTGAAAGTCAACGTCACCATCAATATTGCCCGATCCGAAGACGAAGCGAAAATTCAGGCGAAAACCGGTAAAGCACTGGTCGCCGAAAGTGGTAACGCCCCTAAAGTGGCTGAGGCCGTAGATGCAAAATCAGCTCTGCTGGAAGACAGCGCATTGAAAGCCGAAGCAGAGGAAGAAGCACATAATGCGGAAACCGAAGCCAAAAAGGCCGACAAAGCGAAATCTAAAGCAGAGAAGAAAGCCTCTAAAAAAACTGAGGACGTACCTGCAGAAGATGCCGGCGAATAATTAAGGGCTTAAAAGATACGAAAAAACCCCGCCGCGTGCGGGGTTTTTAATGCGTTCATCACGCGGCTTTCATCCCCATGATTCACAGGGGGCGGGGGTTATATATCTGGTGCGTTTGGCTTCTGCTCTGATAGTCTCACACGTATGTTATCAGAAACTGTAACGCCGTTAAGACCGCTTGAAACGCGGGATATAGCCCCGCGCGCCCTGCCCCATAATCTTGAGGCAGAACAGGGTTTGCTGGGTTTATTGTTGATCGATAATCGGCATCTGGAAAAAATAAACGACTTTCTAAAGTCAGATCATTTTTTTGAACCCGCCCATCAACGTCTGTATGACGCCATCGCCAAGGTGATTGACCGGGGACAGAACGCGTCCTACACCACCTTAAAATCTTACTTTGAAAAGGACGAGGGGCTTGCCCCTGTGGGGGGATCGGCTTACTTAAAAGACCTCGTTGAGGCCGTGCCTCTGTTGAACAACGCGCTGGATTACGCGCAAACAATTTATGATCTGCATCTGCGCCGCCAACTCGTCAGCTTAAGCCAGACTTTGGCCGCACAGGCCTATGAACATCACATCGACCGCGATGCCAATGATGCGATTGAACAGGCGGAAAGTGAGTTGTTTAAACTGGCCGAAAGCGGCGTCACGCAAGGCGGCTTTGTCACGTTAAAATCATCCGTTCAGGTCGCCATCGAAATTGCCGAAAAAGCCTATAAATCAGACTCGCATGTCACCGGCGTGACGACGGGGCTTAAGGATCTGGATCAAAAACTGGGCGGGCTTCATAATTCCGATCTTCTGATTATCGCGGCGCGTCCATCGATGGGAAAAACATCGCTGGCCGTGAATATCGCTTTTAATGCCGCCAAGGCCTTTGCCGCCAATAAACGTGAAGGGGCAATTGTCGGGTTTTTCTCACTGGAAATGTCCTCAGACCAGCTGGCCACCCGTATCCTATCTGATCAATCCGGCATTTCGGGGGATTTAATCCGCAAAGGCCAAATCCGGGAAAATGATTTCCGCCGGTTCGTTGAGGCCAGCCAACAACTAAGCCAGATCCCGCTTTATATTGACGACACACCCGCATTAACCATCAGCGCGCTTCGCACCCGCGCCCGGCGTTTAAAACGTCAATATGGGCTAGGCCTTCTGGTGATTGACTATCTTCAATTATTACGGGGCACAGGCTCCCGCCAGTCGGAACAAAACCGTGTGCTGGAAGTATCTGAAATCACCCGCGGATTAAAAGCCATCGCGAAGGAGTTGCAGATCCCAGTTATCGCCCTGTCTCAGCTGTCCCGGGCGGTGGAACAACGGGAAGATAAACGCCCGATGCTCTCTGACCTTCGGGAATCAGGTTCAATTGAACAGGATTCTGACGTGGTCATGTTCATCTATCGCCGCGAATATTATCTCTCGCGCGAGGAACCGGAAAAAAAACCCGGCGAAGATGACAGTAAATTCAACGACCGATATCAAAAATGGCAGGAGGATTTAGGCGAGTGTTCCAATACAGCCGAAATTATCGTGGCCAAGCAACGTCACGGTCCCATTGGTACCGTGCGCACCTTCTTTGATTCCAATCTCACGCGTTTTTCTGATCTGGACACGCATCACCAATAAGGCGGCCTCATGCTTTCTGACCCGCGTTTTTCCGCCTGCTTGCGTATCAACCTGAATGCCTTGACGCGCAATTATCGTTTATGCCAATCCATGACGCGGGCGCGGGTGGCCGGCGTTGTCAAGGCCAATGCTTATGGGACGGGCGCTGTGCCTGTCTCCCAGGCGTTGTATGATTCTGGATGCCGGAATTTTTTTGTCGCCACGTTGAACGAGGCCCTTGATCTACGAACCGCCCTGCCCCCGGACGCCGAAATATATGTTCTAGGCGGGCTCTATCACGGGGCAGAAACACTGTATCACGCCCAGAATCTTCATCCGGTGCTAAATGACCGGGGGATGATCGAACGTTGGTCTTACCTCGCCAAAAACATGGGGGAAATACTCCCCGCTGTGGTGCATATCGATACGGGCGTGAACCGCTTGGGACTTGAATATTCAGATCTTCAGCATATTCAAAACACACCCGATATATTGGCGGGTCTGGATGTTCGGTATGTCTTAAGCCATTTTGTCGCCAGCGATGAAAAAGATCATCCCCTAAACGCTCAGCAGGCCGATATGTTTAAAACATCCTCTGCCGTGTTTGCGCAGGCCAAAAAATCTCTCGCCAATTCGTCGGGTTTATTCCGAAACCCCGAATGGCACCATGATCTGGTGCGCCCCGGTTATGCACTTTATGGCGGAAACCCAACGCCGGAAACACATAACCCCATGTCCCCAGTGGTGTCGTTGTCGGCGCGGGTGCTTCAGGTGCGTGATGTCCCGGCCGGTAGTTCCATCGGTTACAACGCCACCTATCGTTTTCCTGAAGACACCAAAACCGCGACGCTCGCGCTGGGCTATGCCGATGGCCTGTTAAGATCCGGAAGCAGTCACGCCCATGTCTATTGGCAAGGTCAGGCCTGTCCTATACGCGGACGTATCTCCATGGATCTGATCAGTGTGGACATCGGTCATCTGCAGGGGGCGTTACCCCGCCCGGGGGATGAGATGGAAATTCTGGGCCCCCATCAAGACATCGATGCGCTGGCGCAAGGATGCAAAACCATCGGATATGAAATTTTAACGTCTCTGGGGGCACGGTATCAGAGGATATATACCCCTTAAGCTCTTTTCACAGACCCCAAAACAGGTTAAAAATTTCGGATCATGATCTTAAACCCCTTGAACGCTGTCCGTGATACCTGCCAAGCTATCGGACATACGATCCTTCGTTTTTTTGACGCGATCGGGGTCATGGCTATTTTTTGTGGCCGTTCTCTTTTTCATTGCGTGGCACCGCCTTGGTATCCCCGGCTTCTGCTCCGGCAGATCATTGATATCGGCTATTACTCGCTTCCGGTGGTGGGAATGACGGCTTTGTTTACGGGCATGGTATTAGCCCTCCAAAGCTATACAGGATTTTCACGCTTCAACGCCGAAAGCGCGATTGCGTCGGTGGTCGTGCTCTCGGTGACACGTGAACTGGCACCCGTTCTGGCCGGGTTGATGGTGGCCGGTCGCGTGGGTGCGTCGATTGCGGCTGAAATCGGGACGATGCGCGTCACAGAACAAATTGACGCCCTGACCACATTGTCGGTCAACCCGTTTAAATATTTGATTGCCCCCCGTGTACTGGCAGGGACGCTGGTTTTGCCTATTTTGGTATTGATCGGCGATATCATCGGGGTCATGGGTGGTTATGTGGTGTCGATCTATACGCTGGGCTTTTCCCCGGGGAGTTATTTGACCCAGACATGGGATATTCTAGAGCCGATTGATGTGATTTCCGGTCTGGCCAAGGCGGCGGCGTTCGGGTTTATCGTTACCTTGATGGGATGTTACCACGGGTTTCATTCCGGGCGCGGCGCGCAAGGTGTAGGACAAGCCACCACCTATGCGGTTGTATCGGCCTCTATCTTGATTTTGATTTCAAATTATATTCTCACGCAGGTCTTTTTCTCATGACCCTGACCTCGCCAGCCAAAATTGAACTCACCGGGGTCAAGAAATCTTTTGGCACCAAGATTGTTCTGGATGGCGTGGATATTCGCGTTGATCCGGGGAAATCTCTGGTCATTATTGGTGGGTCGGGTTCAGGAAAATCCGTCACACTCAAATGCATTCTGGGTTTGATCACCCCTGATTCCGGCACCATTTTAATTGACGGCCAGCCCGTGCAACATGGCGGGCACTCAGGCCGCGACGCCTTGATGCAGAAATTCGGCATGTTGTTTCAAGGCGCGGCCTTGTTTGACTCCCTCAAGGTTTGGGAAAACGTGGCCTTTGGCCTGATTCACGCACAAAAAAAACCTAAACCCGAAGCCCGGGATATCGCCGTTGAAAAATTGCGGCGCGTCGGGCTGGCACCGTCGGTCGCTGATTTATTCCCAGCTGAACTGTCGGGTGGTATGCAAAAACGGGTGGGGCTGGCGCGGGCGATTGCCACAAACCCCGAGATTATTTTCTTTGATGAGCCCACCACAGGCCTTGATCCGATTATGGCCGACGTCATCAATGACCTGATCGTGGAAAACGTCAAGGAGTTGGGGGCAACCACCCTCTCCATCACCCATGACATGCATTCGGCGCGCAAAATTGCTGATCATATCGCGATGATCTATGAAGGGCGGATCATCTGGCATGGCCCCGTGGGCGCACTTGATCACTCTGGCAATCCTTATGTAGATCAATTCATCCATGGCCGGGCCGAGGGGCCCATTACCAAAAACGCGTCTTTTAAGGCCGCCTAAGCCTTTTTGACCTTTTTTCTTTGACTCTCTCGGGATGTATTTGGTATTGAGAATGGCTCTCAATATTCTGTCATATAAAAAGGTGTGCTCTAGATGGTTATTATTCCCGAAGAAATTGCCGGACACCCCAACCCCAAAGCGCTCACCTTCAGGGTCAAACGAGACCTGATTCCAGGCTTCAGCAAGCTGGTTTTTACCAAAACCGGGAATTTGAAAGCCTATAGCCCTCTGGCGGAAAGTCTGCTGAACAGAGGTGATGTCACCAAGGTCGATATGTTTTATGAAGAGGGGGGCAACACCTTAATCACCATCACTCGAAAACTTATAGACTGGGACATTAGATCAAAAATTGGCGCTCAGGGTGTCATAGGTGCTTCTATGAACATGCGTGGCCAGACACCGGTTTTCGTGGATCAGATTAAATCAAATGTGGAAACGATGCCGTCTTTTACGCCTCGAAACCCTGTTGAATCATGGGTATCACAACAATTTCACAAGGCAATCACGCCGCTTCTCGCATCTCATGGCGGTGCCATGGAACTCCTGAACATCACAACACGTGATAACAAGGAAGTCTCTCTAGAAGTTGCCATGATCGGTTCGTGCAACGAATGCACCACAGGTAAAGGAACGACCTTACAGGGGGCTCAAGAATTTTTAGAACTTGCTTTAGATAACTTTAAGTTAAAATCAAATGACAACAAAAATCCTATCAATCATATCTTCATACAAAAAATTACACCTCGAGAAGTATTAGATATTGCCTTCAGGCGTTCATAAATTGTTAAGGTATAGTCGGGGAAGTGCCTGCCAATGGCGCACTCGCTGGCGCAGATACTTTACTTGCCTTCTCTGCTCTTAATCTCTCATTCTCCTGCCTCAAATCCTGCACAGATTCATTAAAAACCGCACAGCAACCTTTTTTACCATTACAACCCTTACACTTATCGGGATTACTTTCCTCTGTTGGAGCTGGCGGCGGAGGTGGAGGTGGGATAACCTCTCTAGGTAAGGTATTTTTATCCTCTACCGGGATCGGTTTGACACCCTGATCTTGGGGCTTCGTCACATCGGGATGTGATCTGGGCGTATCAGAACGCACATTTTCTGTCCGAACAGTGTCTGTCCGGGGTGCGTCAGACCGCGAAGGTTCGGTGCGGGAGACCTCTGTTCGCGGGGTCTCTATCCGTTGTGTGTCTCTTATCACATCGGGTCTGGGTTGATCCGGGCGCAAATTATCCTTCATCACCGGAGGAACATTCTTTTCCGGGGCGCGGGGCGTCACAGCAACAGGAGATGATGACGGCATGACGGGTGCCGGAGTTGTTAGCTGAGCCGGTACTTGAGCCGGGACGGGTGCAGGCTGAACAGAAACAGGCGGCGGTGCCGTCATCCGCACCGTTTCCGGAGGGCGGGGCGCGACGGGTACCACCACGTCCTTAGACACAACCAAGGCCACAGGCGCATTCACATTGGCCGCTGGGGGCGGTGTCATCTGCGCAGAAGATCTTTGTGGCGATACAGATGTTTGTGTGACGGGCTGTGGCGAAATAGACGCCACGTGAATCGATTGTGCTGGAGCGGGTTGTGCCGGCACAGATGGTAGAGGTTGAACCTGAGCGGGTTGAACCTGGGCGGATTGAACTTGAACCGGTTGCGCTTGAACGGGTTGTACTTGAACGGGTTGTACCTGAACAGGTGGCACGACAACATTCGCCGCAGGAGATGCAGGCATCGCAGAGACAGCCGATAAGGCCAGGGCAGAAGGTACCATCGGCGTATTATTATTCGCCGCCGCCATAAAAGGCGGTATCACGGTTTGAATCCCTGTTTGAGCCGTTGCCGGAACCACAGAAACACTGGAAGAACCTGAGATAGCCGTGGACAATACCGCAGGCGCAGAAACAATACCCGAAGATACAGGTGCCTGTGGAGCAGAAAGGGCAACCGGCGCCGTCACACCCGGAGCAGAAATGACTGGATTTGAAACCACGGGATTTGAAACAGCCGGGGTTGATATTTCGGCAGAGGAAACAGAAATCGTCTGTACAGAGGGTGACGTCACCTGTGAGACAACACCCGGTGTGACCGAAGACGCGGGGGCAGATGTGGAAGATCCCTGCACTTCAGAGGTTGCAACAGCAATTGATTGAGGCATAACCGATGCCGCCACACCCACGTCTGAAACGACTGAATTTGAAATGACGGGATTTGAAACAGCCGGGGCTGATATTTCGGCAGAGGAAGCAGATATTGTTTGTGCAGAATTTGACGTGACCGGGGAGACACCCATCTCGGCCACAGGGGATACCGCCGTGGATTGTGTCCCTTGAGTCTCAGAAGCCGTAACGTGAGACGGGGATGCCGCCGGCGTTGAAATTATGGGCGATGATTCGCCTGCATCAGCGATGGTCACGGTATCACTGACGGGTGACGCAGACACAATCCCTGCGTTTCCTGAAGAGACAGGTGCGACGTCCACCGGCGCAGACAATACAGCCTGAGAGAGAGATTCAGCGGGAGCAACCACAGCCGGATTTTCCCCCGATATGGTGGGCACGTCCGGCGCAGACAGCTCTGCAGAAACAGGTGCCACAGGCGCAGAAGCAATTTCAGACCCCATGACAATAGACGGGGCGGAATCAGCAGAAGCCACAGCCGGGGCGATGACTGCGCCCTCAATACCTGCACTGGGTGCAACAGGCGCGCCGTTCAGAGCACCCGCACCTCCCGCGACATCTGCCGCCATGACGCCGCCCGCATTACTCCCCACGGCCGCACCCACGGTAGCGGCCGTAGTAAGATTTTGGTTGATCTGTTTAGTATCGCCGATTTTGTGGGCACCGAAATATACCAATACCCATTTCTTTTTTCCGCTCTGGAAATATTGGTACAAGTCATTTTGAATAGTCATGGATGACCGTGTGCCAAAGATCGTGCTTTGCATGACCATCTGCGAGAAATCAGACCCCGCCGCCCGCGTCCCATCCAACATGGACAGCGTGTAAACCTCGCAGTCCGGCATATCCTGCGGTGGTTTATCCGTCACCATCAAACGCAGATACAGCGGTTTCGCCCCGGCCTTTTGCGCAAAAGAAAAACCAATGCCGCCGACATATTCCCCCAACGCCTGCGTAAGCGCCCCCGCTTGAGCATGGGGAATTCTTAAATCCATCAAGGCAGATGATAAAGAGGCCAGCACATCAGACGGCGTTCCCCCAAAGGATAAATCCGTCTTGATTCCCTTATCATCCATGGTGATCAAGGCCTGAGCCGCCTGAAGGACTTGGGGGTTCAAATAGTCATCATGGATAATATGTTCATGACGACCCGCCACGAGAGAATCCAGCATCTCATCACGCGTCATCATTGCCGCCGGAACCGACGCCGGGGCTTCAAATGAATCTGCCATATCCGCAAGGGCAACATGACGCATGATGGAATATCCTAAAAAATGAGAGTGATAATGATTCTCAAAACTACCTCTCATACATACTGTGGGTTGTTCCCCAGATCAAGCACCCCTGCCGTTTTATTTTTTGCCATGTTATTTTTAAGGCTGATAACCCCCCGTCATGCCTTTATCCCGCCCCGATCCTGTGCGATAAAAGGCGCCATGCGCTGGATAGGCAGAATTTTCATATTTCTTATTTCCCTTGGGTTTTTGGGGCTTATCCTGGGCGGTGTCGCGGCCGGCTTCATCCTGCACCACTACAGCCGCGATATCCCGGATTATTCTCAGCTCAAGGATTATGAACCCCCGATCGTCACCCGCATTTATGCGGGGGATGGAAATTTGTTGGCCGAATACGCCCAAGAACGCCGCATCTTCATGCCGATCCATACCATCCCCGCAATGGTAAAACAGGCGTTCATCGCCGCCGAAGACCAGAATTTTTATACCCATCGCGGGGTTGATTTCATGGCCGTCGCACGCGCCATGGTCACCAATGTCAAAAACCGGGGATCAGGCCGACGTTTGATCGGTGCTTCAACCATCACCCAGCAAGTTGCCAAGAATTTTCTGCTGACCAATGAAGTCTCGTATGAACGTAAAATCAAAGAAGCCATCTTGTCCTTTCGTATCGACAAGGCGATGACCAAGGATCAGATTTTAGAATTATATATGAATGAAATATTTCTGGGACAGCGCGCCTATGGCGTCGCCGCGGCCGCCCTCACCTATTTTAATAAACCGCTGGATGATCTGACCATTTCCGAAGCGGCATATCTAGCAGCTCTGCCTAAGGCACCGAATAATTATCATCCCGTGCGCCAACGTGACGCCGCCATTGCCCGACGCAACTGGGTGATCGGCCGCATGGCCGAAGACGGCTACATCACCGCCGGACAGGCCGAACTGGCAATCTCCAGCCCGCTCATCAATACCGACATGAAAACCCAAGAAGTGGATGCCCCCTATTTCGCCGAAGAAGTTCGTCGTGAAATTGAAAAAAAATATGGCCCTGAAAGTTTATACAAAGGCGGACTAGCGGTGCGTACATCGGTCGACCCCCGGCTTCAGAACATCGCCCAGCAAACCTTACGCCAAGGGTTAATGGATTATGATCGACGTCATGGCTGGCGCGGACCCGTTGCCCAGATTAAGGACATGGGTGACGACTGGCAGGAAAAATTGAAATCCGTCAAAGCCCCGGATGACATGATCTCCCCCTGGCAAATGGCCGTGGTGATCCGCGCTTATGATGATCGTGCCAATCTGGGTTTTATTGATGGCACACAGAAAAATATTCTTCTGGAACAGGTCACATGGGCACGCAAATCCAGCCAAAAAGAAATTTCATCTGTCCGTCAGGTCATGGATAAAGGCGATGTGGTGATGGTGGAAGATGTCGGCGGCAAACTCATGCTTCGGCAAATTCCTAAGATTCAAGGGGCACTCGTGGCGCTTGATCCCCACACCGGGCGCGTTTTGGCCATGCAAGGCGGGTGGAAAGCCGGGGTCTCTTCGTTTAACCGCGCTACCCAGGCACAACGTCAACCGGGATCGGCCTTTAAACCGTTTATCTATCTGGCGGCGCTGGATAAAGGATTTACGCCGGCAAAACGCGTACTAGATGCGCCCTTTACGCTGGAACAGGCACCGGGACAATTCTGGTCACCTGAAAATTATTCAGGTGAATTTTATGGCCCCACGCCTATTCGTGTCGGCATGGAAAAGTCACGTAACCTGATGACCGTGCGCCTCGCGGATCATATCGGCATGGATACCGTCGTTGAATACACCAAAAAATTTGGAATCATGGATGATATGAAACCCTTTTTATCAAACGCATTGGGGGCAGGAGAAACCACCTTGATGCGTCTCACCACGGCGTATGGGATGATTGTGAATGGCGGTAAAAAAATTACACCAACCTTTATTGACCGTGTCCAAGACCGCCGGGGGAAAACCATTTTTTCCGATGACACGCGGCCTTGTCCTAACTGCGGCCCCCTTATTCGGTGGGATGGACAAAATGTGCCGGATGTCGTCGATCAGCGCGAACAAGTTCAAGACCCCCGCACAGCGTATCAAATGGTCTCAATTCTCGAAGGCGTGGTACAGCGTGGCACGGCACGTGCACTCTCTGAACTGGGTCTGACGTTAGCCGGAAAAACCGGCACCACCAATGATTCCAAAGATACATGGTTCATCGGGTTTTCCCCGGATCTGGTTGTGGGGGTTTTTGTTGGGTTTGATGACCCAAAATCCATGGGGGAAAAAGAAACAGGTGCGTCCGTATCTGCCCCTATTTTTGGAGCCTTCATGAAAAAGGCTCTGGGGGATGAGCCCCCCATGCCGTTCCGTATTCCGCCCGGCATTAAACTGGTGCGTATCAATGCCGCCACGGGACGCACCGCCATGCCGGGCGATAGTAACGTCATCTGGGAGAGTTTTGTCACTGGCACGGAACCCAATCTGGATGATTATGTCCTTGATACCGGCGTCGTCACGGGTCTGGGCGAGAGTTATATGCCGTATGGCACGAACCCCGATGATGCGCCTTATGACCCCAATAATCCCTATTCGCCGGCGGATGCCCCTGTCTATCAAGATGGGAATGTTGAAACATACCGCCCGGATGATCCTTTCACCTCCTTTAGCCGGCCTTCGGCCAACCCGCCGGGTCAAACGCCTCCCCCACCTGTGCCTGCTGTCGAACCCGATCCTGCCCTGACCGGGACAGGGGCACTCTATTAAGGTTGTCAACATAGTCATTTTGTCTTAAAAACAGCGCATGAAATTATCATCCAAAGCCAAAGGCAATTTCCACGAAAGTTTTGTGGAATTCGATCACCCCGAAGGCCCTACTAACCGTAGTTTCGGATACACGGTTGGCGGCATCCTGCTGGTGCTGGGGTTGCTCAAGGCTATTTTTCAT
Organism: uncultured Pseudobdellovibrionaceae bacterium; assembly: GCA_964654245.1. GTDB lineage: Bacteria > Pseudomonadota > Alphaproteobacteria > Micavibrionales > Micavibrionaceae > UWPOB-MICAV1. The sequence continues at coordinate 18,438 of CAZZGO010000013.1, forward strand.
TATTCATTTTTTGTGCCGATTTTGTTGGTGGTGGGCGCGGCCTTGGTCACAGCGGCGGCACTCAAGCCTGAATCATTGACCAAAGCCAATGCCGGCTGGATGAAATTCGCAGAAATTCTGTTTCATATTATTAATCCCGTGGTCATGTTTTTAATGTTTGTCATCTGTTTCGTCCCCGCGGGGCTCATCATGAAACTGATTAAATTTGACCCGATGCGCCGGCGTTTTGACCCGTCAGCCAAAACTTATTGGGTGGAAAAACCAAAAACAGATCTGCCCGACCCCATGAAATATCAATTCTAGGAGACCATGATGGATTTTATCAAAGAACTTTGGATGTTTTTAAAAGTGCGCAAAAAATTCTGGCTCTTGCCGATTTTGATTATTCTGGTGATGTTCGGCGGCCTGATTGTGATGGCCAAAGGCTCGGCTGTGGCACCCTTTATTTATACGATCTTTTAACACATGGTTATTCTGGGCATCTCTGCTTTTTATCATGACTCCGCGGCGGCGCTGGTGCGGGATGGCGTGATCGTGTCGGCGGCGCAAGAAGAACGATTTACCCGAAAAAAACATGACGCCAATTTCCCTGAACAGGCCATTCGTTACTGTCTGGATCAGGGTGGATTAACGTTGGATCAAGTTGACCATATCGTCTTTTTTGAAAAACCACTGGTCAAATTTGAACGGCTTCTTGAAACCTATCTGGCTTTTGCGCCGCGAGGGTTTATGTCGTTTAAAAAAGCCATTCCGTTGTGGCTGAAGGAAAAACTATTCCAGAAAAAACTGCTCACGGATTCTCTGGCAGACATGATCGAGACCAAACCTTCCAAGGCTTTGAAATCTGCCATCACCAAAAAACTTCTTTTTTCCGAACATCACCAAAGCCACGCGGCCAGTGCGTTCTTCCCGTCGCCGTTTGAAAAAGCGCTGGTTCTGACAATGGATGGGGTGGGCGAATGGGCATCAACCTCTGTGGGCATTGGCGATGGCAATACGCTGACGATCCAAAAAGAAATTCATTTCCCGCATTCGCTGGGGCTTTTATATTCTGCCTTCACATACTACACCGGGTTCAAGGTCAATTCCGGGGAATACAAAGTCATGGGTCTGGCACCTTATGGCGAGCCCAAATATGTCGATACCATCATGAATCATCTGATCGATGTGAAAGAGGACGGATCCTTCCGGCTCAACATGGATTATTTTGATTATGCAACTGGCCTGACAATGACCAACCAGAAATTCGCGGATCTATTCGGTGCCCCCGCTCGAACCGGGGAAACCATGTTAACCCAGCGCGAGATGGATCTGGCGGCCTCTGTTCAGGCTGTCACCGAAGAGGTCGTTCGCCGCATGGTGAAATCGCTGGCGGGTGAATATCCGGATATCCCGAATTTATGTCTGGCGGGCGGCGTCGCGCTGAACTGCGTGGCCAATGGGAAGATTCTCAAAGAAGGCTATTTTAAAAACATATGGATTCAGCCTGCCGCCGGAGATGCCGGCGGGGCACTGGGCGCGGCACTCGCGGCCTATTATCAACACGGCAAAAACCCGCGCGTCGTCAAACCCGCACAAGATGCCATGAAAGGATCTTATCTGGGACCAGAATTTTCAGATGACGATATTGAAACACGGTTAAGCGCGATGGGGGCAAAATGTCACCGTTTTGCAAATGAAAATGACATGATCACAGCGACCGCGAGTGCACTGGCCGATGAAAAAGCCATCGGATGGTTTCAAGGGCGCATGGAATTCGGCCCCAGAGCTTTGGGGGGTCGCTCGATTCTCGGGGATGCGCGTTCGCCCCGCATGCAAAAAACGTTGAACCTGAAAGTAAAATACCGCGAATCCTTCCGTCCCTTTGCCCCGTCTGTGCTTCGCGAAGATGTGGCCACGTGGTTTGACTTAAATACTGATAGTCCTTACATGCTTTTGGTTGCGCCGGTAAATGACAATAAAACCAAGCCCATGACCGAAGCCGAACAAAAACTGTTCGGGATTGATAAACTGAACATCCCAAGGTCTGATATTCCTGCCGTGACGCATGTAGATTATTCGGCGCGTATCCAAACCGTTCATGCCGATACCAACCCGAAATATCATGCGCTGATTTCTAAATTCAAATCACTGACCGGATGCCCGGTTATCGTAAACACATCCTTCAACGTGCGCGGAGAACCGATTGTCGGCACCCCCGAAGACGCGTTTCGGTGTTTTATGGGCACGGAACTGGATGTGCTGGTGGTGGGTAATTGCGTCATGTATAAACACGAACAAGACCCTGCCCTGGCCGCAGATTATAAAGACGCCTTCGAACTGGATTAATTTCCCATGTCGGTATTTGAAAAAAACCCGCGCTTAACGCTGGCGGCGTTCTGGTTTTTGCTGGTGGTCATGGCCGGTGGATTGGCCGAAATCACCCTTCGATTTATCGTGCCTTACGATATCGGGTATTACACCGCGGTTAAAAAACCCGGCATCTATGAATATCCCTATGGCACGATTCATATCAATCAGGATGGATATCCGGATACAGAGTTTGACCGATCCAGCCCCAAGAAAAAAATTGGCTACTTCGGTGATTCCGTCACGTTTGGCGTCGGCGCGGGGGAAGAATATCGTTTCTCCAATCTGCTGGAACAAAAATATCCTGCCTTTGAACATTGGACATTTTCAATGATCGCGAACGGGATCGAAGATGATCTGATTGTTCGCACCGCCCAAGAATATGGCTTAAGCCGGGTGATCTATGCCTTAAATTTAAATGATATCATGCCTGTCACCGCGCCGGATAATACACCTCAAACGCCTTCAAACCCTGAAACGCCCATACTTCGGGTCGTGCAACAATGGATATGGGATCATCTGGATGCCACGCTTCGGGGACACTCGTATCTCTATACCTCTGTGCGGACACTCCTAAAAAATGCCCTACTCAAAATAGGATACAGTCATACAGGGTTTGTAGCGGCGGAGCTGTTCCCTGAGCAAAATCGTGCCTTGGTTCTTGAAACAGCGGACCGCATCACGCGCATAGGCAACACTTTAAACAAACAAGGCATTCAATTTTGTGTGTTGATCTTGCCCTATGAAATGCAAATTTCCCGGGATGCGGCACACACCTATCGTGATCTCGGCATTGACTGGGAAGACGGGTTTGAAACGGGAAGCACACAAAAAATCTTAAAACAGGGATTAAAAGGCATCGCGCTATATGATGGCATGAATGCTTTTTCAGACGTTACGGACACAGCCCAAACCGGGGAATTTTTTGTATACAACAAAGGGGACAAAATTGATTTCAATCACCCCAACCGCGCTGGTCATGCCCGCCTGACGGCCGGCATGATTGCATCACATTTCTGCGGATTTTAAAGACGGGTCAGGCAGACCTCTGCCCCGGAAAGTTCCAAGGCACCTGGGGCGGCTTCAACCTGTACATCTTCGATCACCCCGTTGTTAATCACCATCACATACCGTTTTGACCGGAAAGACAATCCCGCGCCGGACCCATCGAATTCCATGCCAATTGCCTTGGTAAACGCACCGTTCCCATCTGGCATCATGGTGACCTTACCGTCGGCACCCGCGACGTCGCCCCAATGTTTCATCACGAACGGATCATTCACCGCAAGGCAGATGATCTCATCAACACCCTTGGATTTAATATCATCTGCCTTGGCGATATATCCCGGCAGGTGTTTTTGTGCGCAGGTCGGGGTAAAGGCACCGGGTACCGCAAACAGGATCACTTTTTTTCCAGCCACATAGTCTGCGATATTCACATCCTGCATGCCGTCTGCCCCCAGTTTTTTTAATGTCACCGAAGGAAGCGTGTCGCCTTTTTGTATGGTCATGATCATCTCCTGATTGGATTTAAGGTTAAGAAGTTAAAAATAAAATTCTTTTTCCGTGGCGGTCTCTCCTTTGACCAACGTGGCCCGAATCGTACTGCCCAAAAAACTGCTGGTCAGGTCGCTCCCCTTAGGGGCGTTGACACGGATGATAGCGCGGTTAGGGCTTGATGTATCGGGCAAAATCTCTGGCGGGGATGACAGGCTCATGCCATTTGTTTCAATGAAAATATCCGCGCCTTGAAACCCTTGATCGGAAAAGGCAGTAAACACAACATGTTCCATGCCCAGCACTGCCGTTTCAAGGCGAAGTCCACTTTGTTCATCCGCCGTCACGGGAACACGCGCACGCGCCATATCAAGACGTGTTTGATCGGGCGTGGGCACCGCCTCGCCCGCCGGAATCGTCAGTGTTGATGTTACGTTTTGTGGAATGCATATCTTAAGACAGACCAACGCTTGAAGGGTAAGGTTCAAAACCATTTCCTGACCTGGTGTCTCTGGGATAATCACCAGCGGCAAAGTCACATCTTGATCATATGCATAGACAAACAGACCGGCTTCTTCTTTACGTTTGGGTACCGGCCACAAGACGCGCACGTCTTTGACATTCTTGGATGAGGCCCAATCAAAACGCGGTGCCATACCCGAATCACCGGGTGTACGCCAATAAGTATGCCATCCCGGCTCAAGCGACATCACCAGCCCACCCGGCAGTTCAGCCAGATCCCCCGCGCCAGCCACACCGGATATTAAGGTGGCTTTCAAAACAGGCTCAGATGGCAGAGCCGAATTGCCGCTTTCTTGCGCAGACACGGCGGATATCCCGCCCCTAAAGGTCAGTAATAAAAAAACCAATAGGATGAATAAGCGGGTCATGGTGTGTGTTGTGATTGCTTTTTTCCGGAATTTTTGAAAATATAAAACCTATGCTTAAAAAAGACAATTCCTATCTGGCCGGCAGGCTGTTGCTGGCTATGCCACATATGTCAGACGCCCGGTTTCATCGTGCGGTGATCTTCATGAGCGCCCATGATACGAACGGCGCCATCGGTATTGTGGTCAATCACCCTATCCCCGTCATGACCTTTAAATCCCTGCTGGATCAATTTGATATCACTATCTCGGGTCAAGCACGCCTAGGTCTGGCCGATTATCCCGTTCTGGCCGGGGGTCCTATGGAACCCACGCGGGGATTTATGATTCACTCTAAGGATTTTGTGACCAACGATACCGTTCAGGCCGGTAACATGGCCATCAGCGGTACATTGGCCGCGCTTAAATCCGTGGCGCAAGGCATCGGCCCCAAAGAGATGCGCTTTGCCCTTGGTTTCGCCGGATGGAGCGCTGGACAGTTAGAACAGGAAATTCAGGACAATGCCTGGATGGTGGTACCCGCCACGCATGAACTGGTGTTCCGCACCGCGCCCGAACTCATGTGGCAGTCTGCCTTTGCCA
>CAZZGO010000014.1:0-22410 GCA_964654245.1 uncultured Pseudobdellovibrionaceae bacterium
CGTCGGCTCTGTGATGTCACTTATGACGCGATGATGGCCGGGATTGAAACCGTCAAGCCGGGGGCAACGCTGGGGGATGTGGGCTTTGCCATTCAGTCTGTCGCGGAATCGGCGCGTTTTTCTGTGGTCGAAGATTTCTGTGGTCATGGGTTGGGACGTGTTTTTCATGCCCAGCCTTCCGTCGTTCATTTTGGCGCGCCCGGCACCGGTGTTCGGTTAGAACCCGGGATGTTTTTTACCATCGAACCCATGATCAACGCCGGGAAATATCAAACCAAAGTGTTAGATGACGGATGGACAGCCGTGACACGAGATCGTTCCCTATCAGCACAATTTGAACATTCGCTTGCCGTGACTGATACGGGGTTTGAAATTTTTACGCTGTCCCCCCGGGGGCTGACACGCCCGCCTTACGCGGCATAGCCAACCGCGCCACGAATCATGATAGACTGAAAGCTTATGGCGGATTTATCCGGCCATATACAAACGGTGATCATGACGGAATCCGCCTCGCGCATCTTCCCGGCCTTGAAAATTACTGACCCCGAGCGCCTGCGCCTCTCGGAAATATTTTCGCCACGCTTTTCAGATCAACATACAGCCCTCATCCCGATTGACCCGGGCAACCATGACCACAAACTATTTATCCCCCGTCATGTTGAGATCTTCCGGCGCGCTACCAATGCGCCGCACGATGTCGATATCGCCCTGTTGCGCGTCAACGGCCATGACACGCGCCCGGATGGCACGCCGTGGTTTGCCGTGATCTCGGCACAGGATCAGGCCTTTGTGCGCCGTATCGGTACCGCCAGCAATCATCCGGTGCGCCTATCCGATATCATGGATTATGTGGCGCATTCCTTATCCACCCCCGGGGCAGATGTTTTTTACTACCAAGACCTACCTAAGCCCGAAACCGTCTGGACGAATAGTGTCATGGCCGAAGAAACATCCGATGGCCAATTTCACATCACCGTCCCCGATCTTCCCGCCGCCCCCGGACAACAAATGCAGATGGGACATGGGACGCATCCTCAATGGCAGATGAGATAAGGCTGTTAAACCTCTAATTCAAAATTCTTGAGTTTCTTGATTTGGTCACGCAGGCGGGCGGCCTGTTCGAATTCCAGATTTTCAGCGGCCTTCAGCATATCTTGTTCCAGTTTTAGGATATGTTTGGTCAATTTGGCTGGCTCGAGGATTAATTCCTGCTCCTGATCATTCAACCCACGCTTGGCCTGCGCCAGTTCCACGCGGTCGGCACGTTCAAAGACAGAATCCAAAACGCTTTCGATATTTTTGCGAATACTTTCTGGGGTGATCCCGTTTTTCTGGTTGTACGCCGTCTGTTTTTCACGACGGCGGGCGGTTTCATCCATCGCGTATTTCATACTATCCGTGATGCGGTCTGCGTATAAAATAACGCGCCCATCCACATTCCGCGCCGCCCGGCCAATGGTTTGAACCAAAGACGTACGAGAACGCAAATATCCTTCCTTATCGGCGTCTAAAATCGCCATCAACATACATTCAGGGATATCAAGCCCTTCGCGCAAAAGGTTAATCCCCACCAAAACATCAAAGACGCCCTTACGCAGATCCCGGATGATTTCAATACGTTCCAACGTATCGGTGTCCGAATGCATATACCGAACCGCCAAGCCATTTTCGTTGAGATATTCCGACAGCGACTCGGCCATTTTTTTGGTCAAGGTGGTGACCATGACGCGCCCCCCCTGCCCGATCACGGCGCGGCATTCCGACATCAGATCATCGACCTGATGTTCGGTGGGGCGTACCTCGACCGGCGGGTCAATCAGCCCGGTCGGACGCACGAGTTGTTCGACCACCTCGCCCCGTGATTGCTCCAGTTCCCAGGGCGCAGGGGTGGCCGACACATAAATCGTCTGGGGGCGAAGCGCGTTCCATTCTTCAAATTTTAAAGGCCGGTTATCCAAGGCGGCGGGCACCCGGAACCCATAATCAACCAAGGTGGTTTTTCGGGATTTATCGCCGTTATACATGGCGCGAAGTTGCGGCACCATCACATGGCTTTCATCCAAAAACATGATGGCGTCTTTGGGGAGATATTCAATCAGGGTCGGGGGCGCTTCACCGGGAGCCCTGCCCGTCAGATACCGGGAATAGTTTTCAATCCCCTTGCACATGCCGGTCGCTTCGAGCATTTCGACATCAAACTGCGTACGTTGAGAAAGACGCTGAGCTTCAAGCAATTTGCCGTTGGCTTCAAACCACGCAACACGTTCTTTCATATCCCGTTTAATATTCTTGATCGCCTGCGCCATCGTCGGCCCCGGGGTCACATAGTGAGAATTCGCATAAATACGCACAGATTCAAGCGTGAGGTGTTTTTTTCCTGTCAGGGCATCGAATTCCGTGATCTGATCCACTTCATCCCCAAACAAGGCAAAACGCCACGCGGAGTCTTCCATGTGAGAGGGGAAAAGCTCGATCGTATCCCCTCTGACCCGAAAAGAACCACGTTCAAAAGCAATATCATTTCGTTGGTACTGAAGTGAGATCAGGCGTTCAATCAACGCCTGCCGATCCAAACGTTCACCCTTACGGATTTCAAAGGTCATCGCGAGATAATCTTCTTTTGACCCAATACCGTAGATCGATGACACAGACGCCACGATGATACAGTCCCGGCGTTCAAACAGCGCGCGCGTCGCGGCATGGCGCATACGGTCTATCTGTTCATTAATCGCGCTGTCTTTTTCGATGAATGTATCCGTGCGCGGCACATACGCTTCGGGTTGATAGTAATCATAGTACGACACAAAATATTCCACCGCGTTGTCCGGAAAAAATGTTTTAAATTCGCCATATAATTGGGCGGCGAGTGTTTTATTGGGTGCCATGATAATGGCCGGACGTTGAAGCGATTGAATAATGTGCGCCATCGTGAAGGTTTTGCCAGAACCCGTCACACCCAAGAGCGTCTGATCCGTCAAACCTTCCTCAAGGCCTGCCACCAGTTTTTGAATAGCCTGCGGCTGATCTCCCGCCGGCGTAAAATCCGAATGGATCTTGAAGGGGGGGCAATCCATTCGGACATGGGACGCCGCCTGATTGAGTTCAACAACACCACGCATGGGTTAAGATATACGCAAAAAGGATCAAAAAGAAAGAGTGAGCGCGCGCGTTTTACGCGGCCTTAGCAGTAGGACTGACCCCTCGTGGACGCACAGCCCGTGCGTGTAGAACTTTGCCAGAGGGCATTTGAAGATCAATCATCCCGTCCTCAGTCAGTCCGGCGACATGAACAGCGGCGCGAAAAACCTGCCGCTGCGTGTACAAAGGATCCTGAAGCGCATCGCAGAGTTTAGGATCAGTGACGGACACATGATACTGGCCGGAAACTTCATCCCAATCTGCAATCATTCGTGGCGGCAACACAGATCCCATGCGTCACCCTAGCAAAAACCCTGCGAATCAACAACTTAAAACAGATAATGAGCCCAAGTTACGAAAATATAAATATTGACTTATGAAAAACAAAAGATTAATATAAGGCCTTTCAACAGGTTAAAGCTGGATCAGTATGAGCCGTTTTGTGGTCGCACATGAATTAAAGCCGGGGGACATCTTGTCCGAAGGGGACGGGCGTTATGCCGTCCTCGCACAAGTGATATACCAAACCCGTGATAAAAGTGTGGAGAGCGTGGCCGTATTCCCGCTTTTGCCGCCGGACAACGTGCCGAGTTACGCCGAACCCTTGTCACTTGATAGCACATGCATAGCCGCCGGACGTATTCCCACAGGCGGCCCCTGGGCGATCAGCGTTACGGCATCCCCGCGTTTGATATCCATTTCTGAAGATCGATACGGAGCAACTGTCGTCGGTCGTCTGGCCGAAGAAAAAATTGATGAAATGAACAATACCTTCATCGCGCAAGGTGGGAGAAAAACCGCTTATGCACATGAGGACAATGGCCGTTGGGCTCGCGTTAATCCCGATCAACTTCAAGGAGCAACAATCTTGGAGCGAGGACTAGACCGACTTGAGAATGAGGGGGGAGCGGGTAAACCGCGCCGCCCCGGCAAACCCAAACCACATGATTTTGAAGGGCGGCTTCTGGATATATCTTTAGATAATGCGCAAAAAATTTTTAATCTACCGCGAGAATTAGTAGATCGATTGTTAAATCCCCGTAACCCTGATTTAAGCCCGCTCACGCATCTCAGACAGGCACAGAGTTTATCCATCCCCGAATTGGCGGTTTATATCGGTAGCGATCAGACGGGCATGCCCCAGATTACCGCAAGCTCGAATATGAGCCTTGACGCGGCACAGGACGCCGGAATACTCGACCGGATTGACCGCCTGAACCTCATCCAAAATCCGTATCCAGCAAGCGGAACCAAAATGACACCGCCTGCGATTAAGACCCTAAGCGATCTCTTCGCTTTGGCGAACGGCACCAGCACTACCGGGATGGATGCCTATCTGGGTCTGGCATCTCCGCAAAGTAAGGCACGATTAGCCCTGATAGAGGCCGCGCGTACAGCACAAAAACGACTCAATGAAATGAGCACCCCACAAAACAGTCCCGCCCTAATGCCGAAGGAGGCGCTCACAGGACTGAAATCCGCTTGGTCGCAATTCACAACAGATTATCTGACGATAACAGACAACAAGCCCGGCGCAGAAACACTCGCCTCAAAATACCGTAGCCAAGAGGGTGCCCCTGTCTATGAATTACGCCAGCAACCTAAAGCCCCCTAAAGGCATATAAATACGTGCAGGGATATTATGCCGCTTTAGCAAATGTCCCATCAAGTGCCATGCGTATCAATTTGATCGTGGGGTCTATGCCATATAATTCGATGAATGATCCAAAACGGGGGCCTTGAGATTGCCCCAAACATATCTCGTAAATCGCTTGGAACCAGCTTCGGAGCTCCTCTTTATCATAGCCGTTTTCTTTGCCCGCGCTAAAAACTTCTGTCTGAATCGCTTCACCATCAGCCCCAGCAGGTAGACGAGACAGCCGCGACACCAGATCCGTCAGCGCCGCCTTCTCCCGAGCGTCAGGCGCACGATATTGCTTGGCCGGCAAAACAAAGTCTTCGTAATACTTGACGGCGTATTCTACCAGACGTCCTAAAAACGGGGCATTTTCAGGCGTCGCCGAGGGTTGGTAACGTTTGATAAATCCCCACATTGTATTCGCATCCAGCGCATTCGACGCACTGGCAAGATTCAAAAGTAAGGCAAAGGTGACGGGCGTTGTTTGATCCTTGCCTTGAATATACCACGCCGGATTTTGAATTTTCTGCTCGGGTGTCTGTGTTTCGAGGGATTTCACAAATTGGATATATTCATCCACGGCTTTGGGGATCACATCAAAATAAAGTTTCTTGCCCGAGGTCGGACGGCCATACAGGTAGTAAGCCAGACTTTCGTGCGGGGCATAGGTTAACCACTGCTCCATCGTCAGGCCATTGCCTTTGGATTTAGAAATTTTCTGGTTATGCTCATCCAGAAATAGTTTGTAATGAAACCCGGCCGGCTTTTTACCGCCCATAATATGGGTGATTTTTCCGGCAATATCTGCCGCGGTTTGTAAATCTTCACCCGCCATCTCATAATCGACATCCAGCGCAAACCATCTTAAGCCCCAATCTGGGCGCCACTGACATTTGACATGTCCACCTGTGACTGGAATTTCGGTCAACGTGCCATCTTCATCCTTAAAGATAATGGTACCACTCGCCGGTCTGACCTCTTCCATGGGAACCTGAAGGACACGGCCTGTCTTGGGAGATATGGGCAAAAAAGGTGAATAAGTTGCCGTGCGTTCCTCACCCAAAATCGGCAGGACAGCATTTTTGACTTCCTCATAATGTTCGAGCATTTTTAGAAGTGCGGCATCAAATTTTCCACCCTTATAACAATCCGTTGACGACAAAAATTCATACTCAAATCCAAATCCATCCAAAAATTCTCTCAGCTTGGCATTATTATGATGGGCAAAGCTTTCGTATTTTTCAAATGGATCAGGAATAGATGATAAGGGATGATCCATATATTGTGCCAGCATATCCCCTTTGGGTACGTTGCTGGGCACCTTACGCAATCCATCCATATCATCCGAAAAACAAATCATTTTGGTTGGAAAATCTGAGAGCGTTTCAAATGCCCGGCGCACCATGCTGGTACGCGCGACTTCACCAAATGTCCCAATATGCGGCAATCCTGAGGGGCCATATCCTGTCTGAAACAAGACATACCCCTTAGCCGGAAGCTTGGCACCAATCTTACCCAAAACCTTACGCGCCTCTTCAAAAGGCCAGGCTTTGCAAGCCATTGCGGTGTCACGGTCAATTTTTACGGCTGTCATGATATGCCTTACTATGTTAGGATTTGAATATGGTTAGTATTCGCTTACTCTCCCCCAAAAATCAAGACTTACCGCGGCGAACAGAGCGCGGCAGTGTCATTTTGTGGATTTTAATCTTTGTCGCACTTTTTGGTGCGCTCAGTTTCGCATTCATGAGTGGCTCCCGTCAGAGTGGCGGTAACTTAAATTCGGAAAAAAACCGGATGGTCTCAAGTGAAATTATCAATTTTGGACGCTCCATGCGCGATGCCGTTAAAACACTTAAAATTGGCGGATGTTCCGAGACGCAAATTAGTTTTCAAAATTCGGTTGATCTGGGATACGTGAACCCTTCTGCCCCAGCAAGTAAGGCCTGCCATGTGTTTCAAGCCTCAGGGGCGGGCATGACATGGGAAACGATCAGCACCGAAAGCGGCGGTACGATGGGCTTTACGGGGCAAGAAATGGTGCCCAATATAGGCACTGCGGCACCTGAACTTATCCTGAAATGGGAAGGATTGAACCTTGAAACATGCGAAGCCATAAATAAGTATCTGGAAGTTCGCGGGACAAATAATAATCCTCCGCATACAACGGCTGGCACTTGTGATCTTGCTACGGCAGGATGTAAATTCACCGGAGCATACGCCGCCGGATCAAACATTACCAATGCCCAGAATGATTTTAATGGAAAACAAGCGGCCTGTTATAACGAAGCAGGTGGCAATAATTATATTTTTTATCAGGTTTTAGTTGCACGATGACTTCAATTCATTCTTATAAATCTTCACAATCGGGCAACGCCCTTATCTTTATTTTGATTGCCGTGGTCTTGCTGGGCGGCCTCACGATGCTGTTGACACGGTCAAGCGGGTCTTCGGAAGATACCGGGGAGATTGAACGCACCCAGATTGAAGCCGGAGAAGCCATGCGTTTTGGCAAATCCCTGGCTCAATCCGCACAAAATTTAATCGCACAGGGATGCTCAGAAAACACCTTGAATTTTGATTACGAAGTCGCCGTAACAGGATATGAGAATCCGTCATCGCCTGCGGATAAATCCTGCGATATGTTCGATGTTAAGGGTGCCGGCCTGACATGGCGCACCGCCCCCTCAAGCCTGAGTAATTCTGCTTATCTGATCACCTCAGCTAATACAATTCAGGGGGTGGGATGTGATACAGGCAGTGCCACGTGTACAGATTTAATTTTGATGTTACCTGGCATATCACAAACGGCTTGCACCCAGATTAACCGCCTGGTGAAGGTTACCAATCCTGCCAACGTACCGCCGGCTGATACCGACAATCTGGTAGACACCACAACAAAATTCACAGGCGGATTTACATTTGTTCGGGCTCTGGCCGATACAGGGGGCAATCTGACAGGGAAAGAAACCGGATGCCTTCAGACTAGTCCCGGGAATTTTGCCTTTTATACCGTCATCATACCGCGATAGTCAGATTTTACCTCGTACCGAAAGGGTAACGATTTCTGCGGGGGTTTCACGAACCGTATCAGGAAATCCCATGGCGTCCATGGTTTTATCTTTAGACACAAAATATAATTTCGTGAACGGGTCTTTAATGACCGATTGGCCATCGGGCGTCTTGCGTTTGGCGGCAGAAATATTGTCGGTATTCACCAATACTTCTTCGCCATTCAAGTCATGAAGGATAATCATCGGCATAACCCCTTTATCCCATGGCTTCGGTGTTCGCTCAAGACGGAAAAGATGATAAAAACAAACTTATGTTCGTTCATACACAACAAAAAAATACCCGGCCTTCCGATAGGTCTGTGGTTTTGCCCAAAATTCCGGCACTCTGTGTCAATGCAACTCACGCCGCCTTGTTAACGGCAGAGGGGGAGATTGAATTACTCTCTCATGCTCAGGCCAAAATGAAGATTGCTGACACCCCTGTTCTGGTCTGTCATGCGCCCTATACGGCAAAAAAACTGGGGCTAGAAACCCTGAAAGCTTTTGACCTGCTAGAACTTTTTGCCTTTGTGCATCCGGCCAGATTTTGTGTCCCCACACCCGCGGGGATTGCCAAGGTTTTAGGGATAAATATCCCGTACGAATTTGAAGATTACCCCGCATCGTTGGTGGAAAGTGCCCGCGCACTCTTAGTCGATCTCCGCGATGATCCACATGAGGCAAAGGCACCGCCGCTCGCGATAGCTTCTGTCATGGGACAGCAAGGAAAAGGATGGGGGTGGACGCCGTTTATCTTTTCCGCCAGAGGACAAATTTATCGTCCCGAAGACGTCCCAGATAGCCGCTCAGCTCTCAATATCTGGAAACACTTGCCGGAATGGTCAGAACGCGCCCCGCCGCCCCCACCGTCCCACGATCCAGTGACAGGGATTGAGGCCAAAACAGCGTTAAAAAATTTACTGGGCTCTCAGGCGGAAGATCGTGAAACGCAGATGGAGTATACCGCGTTTATGGCCGAAAATTTTGCCCCGCTTGATGTGCCGGATATCGTGGATGACCCACCCCCGCCCCATGTGATTGTCGCCGAGGCTGGAACAGGCGTTGGCAAAACTCTGGGGTATTTATCGCCTGCGAAACTTTGGGCACAGAAAAATCAGGGGAGTGTCTGGATTTCTACCTATACCAAAAATCTTCAGCGGCAAATTGATCAGGAATTATCTCGCCTCTATCCGGATACAGAGGTCAAAGACATCAAAGTCGCCATTCGAAAAGGCCGAGAAAATTATTTATGCCTGCTGAATTTCGAAGAACATGTTGCGAGCGCGGCCTTAGCGAAACACCCCACCCAAGCCATAGCGGCAGGAATTATGGCGCGGTGGGCGGCCATCACCCGTGAAGGAGATCTGACAGGCGGAGATTACCCCGGATGGTTATCCGGATTACTGGGCTTTCAACACACGCGCGGCCTGGCAGATCGGCGCGGGGAATGTATTTTTGGAGCCTGCGACCATTACCACAGATGTTTTGTGGAACGAAGCATTCGTAAGTCAAAACATGCCGATATCGTCGTGGCCAATCATGCACTGGTCATGATCCAGACGGCTGATGCCGGAGAAGAAACATCCTTGCCCACACGGTATGTTTTTGACGAAGGGCATCACTTATTTGATTCTGCGGATGGTGCCTTTTCGGGTCATTTAACCGCCCGCGAAACACAAGATATGCGCCGATGGATCCGGGGGGCAGAAGGCGGCAAAAAATCCCGTGCGCGCGGACTTAAAAAACGGCTGGAAGATTTGGTATCAGGCGACCCGGAATCTGAACGAGATATGGCCGATATTATTGAACATGCCCGTCACCTAACCGCCGAAGGCTGGACATCCCGGCTGAAGGATAACAACCCGCAAGGGGCGTGTGAGAAATTCATATCCGGCATATATGCCCAAGTCATGGCACGCACGAAAGAACAAGATCGTTTTTATTCTCTTGAAACCGATACATGGCCGATTGCCGATGGTTTGGTTGAGAGATCGCTTGAATTATCGTGTGCGCTGGAACAAATCATGAAGCCTATGACATCCCTGACGGCTCGGCTCAGGCGGAGATTACATGAACAGGGTGAAACACTGGATACGGATACCAAAAAACGTCTAGAGTCTGTTTGCTCGGCGATGTCTTTAAAATCCCTGACGTTATCAGGCTGGATTGATATGCTGGGTACGTTAAAGATTGGGAAAACACCTGATATTTATACCGACTGGATGGAAATTGAACGGATGGACGGCAAGGCCGTTGATATCGGGCTTTATCGTCATCATATTGACCCCATGGTGCCGTTTGCGGCGGCACTTAAACCCCATGCGCATGGCGTGGCCATTACATCTGCCACCTTGCGGGATGGGACGGACAATCCCGATGAAAATTGGCGAATAGCACGCCTGAGATCAGGGGCGGATTATCTGTCTTCTGATGTTAAAACACAAAAATTCGCCTCGCCTTTTTTCTATGCCGAAAAAACACGAATATTCGTTGTGAATGATGTCCAGAAAACGGATATGGATCAAGTTGCCCATGCTTATCGCGCCTTATTCGAAGCGGCAGGGGGGGGCGCGCTGGGGTTATTCACGGCAATCAGCCGTCTGAAAGCCGTTCAATCGCGCATTGCCGAACCCTTGGAAAAATCAGGCATTGCTTTATATGCGCAACATGTAGATGAGATGGATAACGGGACGTTAGTCGATATTTTTCGGGATGACCGCCATGCATGCCTTTTGGGTACGGATGCCGTGCGCGACGGCGTGGATATACCGGGGGATTCCTTAAGGTTAATTGCCTTTGACCGTGTCCCGTGGCCGCGTCCCACCATTTTGCACCGCTCGCGCAAATTGGCATATGGCGGGCAACGTTATGATGACATGCTGACACGCCTTAAATTAAAACAGGCTTATGGACGATTGATCCGCCGGGCCGATGACAAGGGTGTCTTTGTTTTGCTAGATTCCGGCCTTCCCAGCCGACTATCCGGAGCGTTTCCTGAAACGGTGACCCTGCACCGAACTGGTCTGGCCGAAGCCGTGGATGAGATTAAAAAATTCCTTGCTTAACCCACCCAAAACCTCCATAAAGCGGTCATAAATAGGGGAGTTTATTATAGGAATGCGTCTATTCGCTTATGCCCTTGCTTATCGGCCAGCCCCGGAGATATTCCGGTGCTTTGCAGACGAAAGATACAGCCTGCTTTTTGATAGTGCGCGTCCCGGCCATCCACTTCATCAATTTTCTTATATATGCGCTCTCCCATTTGAAACCATTGAATCAAAAAATGGCCGCGTGACCGTTACGAATTCAGAACAGAGTCTGTCTATCGATACCGATCCCTTCGACACGATCAGACAGAGAATGGATGATTGGGCCCAGCGTGTGGATATGCGAAGCGATTTACCCCCTTTTCAAGGTGGCGCGGCTGGATTCTTCGGGTACGATTTAGCCAGAGATTTGGAAAAACTCCCCTCGCTAGCGCAAGATACACTTCCTATCCCAGATATGGCGATTGGCCTATATGATAAAATTATAGCCTTCGATCATTACGCTGAAAAATGCTGGATAATTATTCGGGCAAAATATGAATCCGAAGCCGAGAAGAAAAAGAATATTTTCTTTCAGTATCTAAATAGAAAGAACGGATTTACACCCCATAGCCATTCTGACGCCATCGTCTTTTCGCCGGATGTTGACGATGAAATATATAAACACAAGATCAAGCGGGTCATAGATTATATCTATGCTGGCGATATTTTTCAGGCCAATTTGTCACGTCGCTATACAGCCTCTCGCCCTGCTGGCTTCTCCTCTTACACCCATTACGAAACATTGCGCCAGGTCAATCCGGCACCGTTCGCCGCGTATATGAATTTCGGCGGATATGAACTATCTGGTGCTTCGCCTGAAAGTTTTTTAAGTTTAAACAATAAAATCATCGAAACACGTCCCATCAAAGGCACCATGCCTGACGACGTGCCGCCTGAGAATTTAGCGGATAGCGAAAAAGATCACGCCGAAAACGCCATGATTGTCGATCTTCTCAGAAACGATCTGTCAAAAATATGTGATGACCATTCCATTATTGTGCCCCAGATGTGCGGTGTGGAAACTTTTACTGGTCTCCATCATCTCGTATCAATCGTCCGTGGACAGGTACGGGGGGATGCCGCACCGACAGATGCATTAAAAGCGTGCTTTCCCGGCGGTTCGATTACAGGTGCGCCTAAAGTGCGTGCCATGGAGATTATCGAAGAATTAGAGCCTTGCCGAAGAGGCCCTTACTGCGGCGCGATGGGGATGATTGGATTTGATGGCTTCATGAACACGAATATTATCATTCGCACATTAATATACACACAAGATCACATATACCTATCAGCGGGTGGAGGGATTGTAGCGGATTCAACTGTTGAAACCGAACTCATGGAAACTAAAATCAAAATTCAGAAAATTTTTGATAGTTTTGAACCTCAGAATGAAGAGTATCAAAAGGCGGCATGATTTTACTCATCGATAATTATGATTCCTTTGTCTATAACTTGGCGCGTTATATCGGCCAAGTCGGGTGCGCCCGCGAAGTTGTCCGCAATGACGCCATCACGCTCGAAGATATCTCCCTCAATCCACCCAAGGCGATTATTTTGTCACCGGGCCCCTGCGCGCCGGCACAAGCCGGTATATGCAATGATGTTATCCGGCATTTTGGCCCGCGTATTCCTATTTTAGGGGTGTGTCTGGGGCACCAATGTATTGGCGAAGTCTATGGGGGACAAACAATACGCGCCCCTTATCCGGTTCATGGCAAAATATCCCTGATTGAACATGATCTAGATGGTCTTTTTATGGGACTTCCCAATCCGCTCCGGGCGGCGCGATATCACTCGCTCATCTCACACATCCCGGCAGATGCACCTTTAAAAATTACGGCACAAACCGAAGACGACCGAATTGTCATGGCCTTTCATCATATTGAATATCCCGTATATGGTATTCAATTTCATCCTGAATCCGTTCTCACGGAATATGGCCTCGATATGATCCGTAACTTCACCCTGATTGCCGATGAATGGCATGAACGGGGCGTGTCATCCATGCGCCGCGCCGCCTGATGTTTTCCGCCTGGATCAATGGGGAATTGATACCTGACGATGTGAAGGTGATTTCACCTTATGATTCCGGTCTTGTGAATGGACTAGGTGTTCTAGACACCCTGCTTGGCTGTCGTGGTGAGTTGATAGATGCAGATGAGCATTATACCCGTCTTTTCCGAGATGCGAGTACGGTCTTAGGTGTGACACCGCCCTATGACCCTTCTGTTTTTAAAGAGGCCGCTGTATCGTTAATGAAATGTCATGATCTTCCTTATATGCGTATACGCACTGTTATCACAGCTGGTATTTTAACTTCACCCTTGGCACGGGCAGAACATCCAACTTGTCTGATCAACGCCACACCCACATCAGACCCCGCAGGATTATCGCCTGCGACTTGCCTGATTGTGTCTGATTTTCCCCGCGTAGCCGGATGTCAGCTTGAAAATTGCAAACGTCTAGATTACACACGGTCTTACGCCGCACGTCGCCGCGCCGAGCAAGCTGGCGCCACAGAGGCCATTCTGACGAACACAAACGGGGATATTGCCTGTGCCACCACCAGCAACGTTTTTATTGTGGAATCAGGACGATGGATTACACCACCACTTATGGATGGTGTCATAGATGGGATCACCAGACGTCATGTGATCCATACCCACAAAGCACGCGAAGAAAGCGTATCCCCAGAACGCTTAAAGAATGCGGATAAGATTTTTTTGACCAATAGCTTGGTAGGCATTCGCCCTGCCCAGCTTAAGGGAGATTAGGCGGCGCGTTTATCTGTGGCCGCGGCTAATTTAGCCTTGGCCAAACCAAGTCGGCGTTGGATACGGGCTGTTTCTATGGGGTCACGGCCAGATGTCATGTCTTCGCTCAACGATTTAATCTCAGCTTCAATCGCCGCCACATCAAGATCCGCGATCTTGATAGCTTCTTCAGCAAGCACCGTGCAATTTGATGCCGTCACATCGGCAAACCCACCGGAGATAAATATTTTCTGCGTAGGGGCGCCCTTTTCCGGCACAACCTCAATCACCCCTGGGCGAATAGAGGCGACCAAGGACATATGCCCGGCACGCACGCCAAAGGTTCCGTCCTCTCCGGGTATGGTGACCTGAAACGCGGACTCCGACATTAATTTACGGTCAGGAGAGACGAGTTCAAAGTTGAATGTATCCATAATTATGCCGCCTCTGCCGCCATTTTCTTCGCTTTGGCTTCGACTTCTTCGATGGTGCCGACCATGTAGAAGGCTGATTCCGGCAGATGATCATAGACACCGTCTACAATCGCACGGAAACCCTTGATGGTATCGGCCAGTTGGACGAACACACCCGGCGAGCCTGTGAAGACTTCGGCCACGTGGAACGGTTGTGATAAGAAACGCTGGATCTTACGGGCACGCGATACCACCAGTTTGTCCGTTTCCGACAATTCATCCATCCCCAGAATGGCGATGATGTCCTGAAGTGCCTTATAGGTTTGCAATGTTTTTTGAACATCGGCGGCGCATCTGTAATGCTCTTCACCCACGATCCGCGGATCCAGAATGCGGGACGTAGAGTCAAGCGGATCAACCGCCGGATAAATCCCGAGTTCGGCAATCTGACGTGACAACACGGTCGTTGCATCAAGGTGAGAGAAGGTTGTCGCCGGCGCCGGATCTGTCAAATCGTCCGCCGGGACGTAAACAGCCTGAACCGACGTAATCGATCCTTTGTTGGTTGAGGTAATCCGCTCCTGAAGCGCGCCCATGTCGGTCGCCAAAGTGGGTTGATATCCCACAGCCGAAGGGATACGACCCAAAAGTGCCGACACTTCGGCACCTGCCTGCGTGAAGCGGAACACGTTATCCATGAAGAACAGAACATCTTGGCCTTCTTCGTCACGGAAATATTCTGCCATCGTCAAACCCGACAAGGCCACGCGTGCACGGGCGCCGGGCGGTTCGTTCATCTGTCCGTATACGAGAGACACTTTAGATTCGCCATCTAACTTGATAACACCGGATTCAATCATTTCGTGGTAAAGATCGTTTCCCTCGCGGGTACGTTCACCCACCCCGGCGAACACGGAAACCCCGCCGTGACCTTTAGCGATGTTGTTAATCAATTCCATGATGGTGACGGTCTTACCAACCCCTGCCCCGCCGAACAGACCAATCTTACCGCCTTTGGAATAAGGACACAGCAAATCGACAACCTTAATCCCGGTGACCAACTGTTCTGTTTCCGTGGATTGATCAACATATGCCGGTGCCGCGCGGTGAATCGGGAAACGCTTTTTAGTTTTAACATCCCCCCGTTCGTCAATCGGCTGGCCAATAACATCCATGATACGGCCTAATGTTTCAGGCCCTACAGGTACAGATATAGCTTCACCCGTATCCGTCACATCGGTGCCACGTACCAAGCCATCTGTGGAGTCCATCGCGATACACCGAACGGTGTTTTCACCCAAATGCTGAGCAACTTCCAACACAAGATCTTTACCTTCGTTTTGTGTCTTGAGTGCATTCAAAATAGCGGGGACATGACCATCGGCGAACACAACGTCCACGACCGCACCTAAAACCTGAGAAATTTTTCCAACTGACTGTGACATGTTCTATCCTTACTTGTTTTAATTTTGTTTAACAATGAAAGCTTGGGGTGTGGGAAGTTTTCCCGCCGCTAGGAGACGATCTCTAATATCTCCCTCTTGCTTATATCCTGCAGGAGCCTTTACACCGAGAATACCGGTTTCCGCACCTGGCATATCGGGGATATCACCCGTTCCTACTTTTTTAAAATCTTTAAGATTTACTTTTGGATCTGCTGTCATTTTACACCGCCTCTGCTCCGGAAATGATTTCAATCAATTCCTTGGTGATATGCGCCTGACGGGCGCGGTTATATTTCAAGGTTACTTTTTTGATCATATCGCCCGCATTACGTGTGGCATTATCCATGGCGGTCATACGTGCGGCCTGTTCGCCCGCCGCACTGTCCAGCAACGCCCGGAACATCTGCACCCCAATATTGCGCGGCAAAAGTGATTTTAAAATCGCTTCTTCTTCGGGCTCAAACGCATAAGGTGAAGCCAGCGAGGATTCTTTTTTGTTATCATTCACATTTTTAGCTTCCGGGAGCTTGAATGGAATGAGTTGCTGGGTCGTTGGTTTTTGTGCCAGCACAGACTTGAATTCATTGTATACCAATGCACATACGTCGAAGGCACCGGCTGAGAACTGATCCAATACGAACTGGGTCACTTCATTTGAATCAGCAAAGGCCAAGCGTTTACCGCCACCCAAAGTCACAAAACTTTCGATGATTTTGGATTTCTGATCCCGGCGAAGCATATCGCGCGCCTTGCGACCCACCGTCAAAAGCTTGACTGTTTTTCCTTCGGATTCAAGGCGGCGGATTTCAGCACGGACAAAACGGATCAAGTTCCCGTTAAATCCACCACAAAGCCCCCGATCGGATGTTACGACGACGAGAAGATGCGTTTGATCTGACCCCGTCCCGATAAGCAGTTTTGGCGAAGCCGGCGTAATTGTCACGCCCGCCGCCACGCGCGTTAACATTTGCGACATGGCAAGGGCGTAGGGTTGAGACGCCTGCGCCTGTTCCTGCGCCCGCTTCAGCTTGCTGGCCGCCACCATTTTCATGGCAGACGTAATCTTCCGAGTCGATTTCACGGAAGCAATACTGTTTCTGTATTCCTTTAAACTGGGCATCGAACCTTACGCCGCCTTTTTGGTTGCCGTGAATTGATCGCTGAAGGCTTTCAGGAATGTTTTCATCTGTCCTTCAACGGTGTCATCCAGTTTCTGGTTAGCGCGAATATATTCCAGAATTTCTTTGCCGCTCGCCCGTAAGGATTCTAGCAGACGTGCCTCATAGGCATTCACATCGTTCACCGCAACGCCGTCCAGATAGCCGCGCGTTCCGGCATAAATCACCACGACCTGTTCTTCCACCGAGAGAGGCGAGTATTGAGGTTGTTTCAACAACTGGGTCAAGCGCGCTCCGCGTGCCAGCAATTTTTGCGTCGCCGGATCAAGATCAGAAGCAAACTGAGCAAAGGCTTCCATTTCCCGGTACTGCGCCAGTTCAAGTTTAATGGAACCCGCCACCTGTTTCATGGCCTTGATCTGCGCGGCAGAGCCCACCCGTGACACGGACAGACCCACGTTAATCGCCGGACGAATACCCTTAAAGAAAAGCCCCGTTTCCAAGAAAATCTGGCCATCCGTAATCGAAATCACGTTGGTGGGAATGTATGCAGACACGTCCCCGGCCTGTGTTTCAATGATCGGCAAGGCCGTCAAGGAACCTGACCCGTTTTGGTCATTCAATTTGGCCGCCCGTTCCAGAAGACGAGAGTGAATATAGAATACATCCCCCGGATACGCTTCGCGTCCCGGTGGGCGGCGAAGCAAAAGTGACATCTGGCGATAAGCCACCGCCTGTTTAGACAAATCATCATAAATCGCCAGCGCGTGCAGACCGTTATCACGGAACCATTCACCCATCGTACAGCCTGTATAAGCCGCCAGAAACTGCATCGGTGCCGGGTCAGATGCCGTTGCCGCGACGACGATCGAATATTCCATCGCGCCCTTATCTTCGAGCTCTTTCACCAACTGAGCTACCGTTGAGCGTTTTTGCCCAATCGCCACATAAATACAGTAGAGATGCTTTTTAGGGTCAGTGGCTTTGTTCAAAAACTTTTGATTCAGGATTGTGTCAATCGCCACAGCCGTTTTTCCGGTTTGGCGATCTCCGATGATCAACTCGCGCTGACCACGGCCAACAGGCACCAGCGCATCCAATGCCTTGATCCCGGTCTGCATGGGTTCATGCACGGACTTACGGGGAATAATACCCGGTGCTTTGACTTCAACGCGGCTAAATTGTGATGCCTTGATGGGCCCCTTGCCGTCAATCGGGTTACCCAGCGCATCAACAACCCGCCCCAGCAATTCCTTGCCGACCGGCACCTGAACAATTTCACCCGTGCGGCGAACAATATCGCCTTCTTTGATGTCGCGGTCAGACCCGAAAATAACAACCCCGACATTGTCCATCTCAAGGTTCAAGGCCATGCCTTTGATCCCACCCGGAAATTCAACCATTTCCCCCGCGCGAACTTTATCGAGACCATACACACGTGCCACGCCGTCCCCGACGGATAAAACTTGGCCGATTTCGGCGACATCTGCCTGAGCCCCAAAATCAGCGATTTGTTTTTTCAGAATTTCAGAAATTTCCGCAGAACGTATTTCCATGTTTATACAGCCTCTTTTTTCAGTGTTTCATTCTGGTTAGAATTTGATTTCATGGCGCGCTCTAAACGCTCCAGCTTTCTTTTGACACTATCGTCAATCATCTGTGATCCGACAGTCACGATCATTCCGCCGATCAAGGACGGGACAATACTGACATTCAAAATAATTTTCTGTGCCAAAGACGACGCCAACGTCTCTTGTATCTGACGCGTCTGTTCAGGGCTTAAGGCAAACGCCGTTTGGACATGCGCCGTCACTTCACCCCGGCGTTTGGCCATTTCTTCCTGAAAAGCCAGAACCATACTCTCTAGCAAGGGCAAGCGGCGATTATGCGCTAAAAGCATCAGGAAGTTTTTTGTCTCTTTTTGAAAACCTGCTTTTTCAGACAGCGCGCCCATGGCATTGACTTGAGATGTGCGTGCAATGATCGGGGATTCTATCATCGCCCGAAGATCTGCCGACGCCGACAGCATGGAGATCAATTCAGCAAAATCTTTTTCAACAGATGAGAGGTTTCCGGCCGTTAAAGCCGTATCGACGAGAGCGCTGGCATAACGGGAAGCCACGGCGCGATGAGCATGTTGAGAGGCCACGTTTATCTATCCTTGGTCTCAGGTCAATTATCACAAAGTTTCGTTGGCTTGGAAGTAGCACACGCACGCCCCCGGTTGCAAGCGTTAATAAATACTGTTTTGACAGTGTTTTAACTCATGGCAGAAGGCGATCTGAGGGGGCGCAAAATGAATCAGTTAGCCGTGCGTTTATTTTTTACATAAATCTTTGTTGGGCTTGCATATCTCTGAGGTCATTGAGGATCGTTTTTACTGTAACGTCTTTCGATGTACCTCGATTGACATGTCACAATGTGCGGAGGCGATGCCACACACCGTTTGATGAATATCTTCTAAAACAACCGAAGCGGCCAAAGATGTATGAACACGTAAGCGAAGCGATTCCACCATAGGATGGTCTTTACCAAAAACTTCCGTAAGTGTTTTAGCAATCTGATTCAAACGTCCCGATATCATAAAGCTTTCGTCGCTCTGTGTTTGTAATGCCATGGTAGCGGCATGAAAGAAATCTTCTTCTAAACTATCTGTCATTGATCAAGCTTACGTCTGAACGCGCCTAGTTCTCAAGAAAAACTTTGCGGGTCGATATCCACGTGCAGGCGAACAGCTCCGGGAAGTTTGTGCCCGGATAACCAATGTTTCAGCATTTTTTGTAGGTCGATATTCTTATCGGCTTGAACCAGCAGACGAAAACGATACTGCCCCCTGAGCCGGAACATCGGGGCTTCGGCAGGGCCTAACACACGCAGACCATTCGCATGGGGGGCGGATCGCGCCAAGGCCTGCGCCGCGCTTCGGACGAGGGCTTCGGTTCGACCTGACAAAATCAGACCGGCAAGACGGCTGTATGGGGGCATATGAGATGCTTCACGGGCTTTGGCTTCTAAGGATAAAAACCTATCCCGGTCATGCGCGGACAGCGCCTTCATGATACCCGTCCCGGGTTGATATGTCTGAAGATAGACAGTGCCTTTTTCCTGCGCACGCCCGGCACGCCCAGCCACCTGATGCAACAACTGATAGGTTCGCTCCGTGGCACGTAATTCACCGCCCGATAATCCCAAATCTGCATCCACCACCCCCACGCAAGTCAGTTTAGGGAAGTGATGGCCTTTCGCAATAATCTGCGTCCCAATAATGATGTCCAAACGATGATCATGGATGTTAGACAATTTTTGCTTCAGGTCCTCATGTGTGGTGGTCGTATCACTTGAGAGAATATCAATTCGCGCCGACGGGAAATATGACGTGACTTCATCAAAAATACGCTCCACCCCGGGGCCGCACGCCACCAGAGAATCTTTATCTCCACACGACGGACAGGTCGGGGGGATTGGCGCATGATAGCCGCAATGGTGACAATGAAGCTTGTTGGACGAACGATGTTCAATCAACCACGCCGAACATCGGGGACATTCCAGACGATGCCCGCAGGTTCGGCACAAGGTGAGCGGGGCATAACCTCTGCGGTTCAAAAATAAAAGAGATTGCCCCCCGGCAGAGAACGTATCTGCCAAGGCTTGTTTCAACGTGGGAGAGATAAATCGCTGTCGTTCGGGTTTATCATGTGTGAGATCGATGATCTTGATCTCGGGCAGGGATGCACCGGCATATCGATCCGGTAAAGTCACATGGCCATATTTATCTGCCCAGACATTATGCATGGTTTCCAGCGAGGGTGTGGCAGACACAAGGATGACAGGGATTTTGCTAAGATATCCGCGCACCACCGCCATATCACGTGCATGATAAAAACCCCCCTCTTCTTGTTTATAGGCGGGATCATGTTCTTCATCTACGATAATTAATCCTAGATTGGCGTAAGGAAGAAAAAGCGCGGATCTTGCCCCGACAATAACTTTACATTCGCCGCGCGCAACCCCCAGCCACGTCGTCTTACGACGTGAGGCGGATACGGATGAATGCCAGAGCGCCGGCGCACATCCAAAACGCGCGTGAAACCGATCCAAAAAGGCATTCGACAAGGCAATCTCAGGTAATAGAATGAGAACTTGCTTTCCTTGCTTCAAACAATGCGCGACAGCTTCGAAATAAACTTCGGTTTTGCCCGATCCCGTCACACCATCCAGCAAGATAGGCTTCACAGGGGACGATAGTAAAACATCCGCGGCTTTTTGTTGATCGGGAGAAAGTACAGCCCCCGAACGATACACATCAGGATGTACACACGGTATTAGAGTTGGCAGAGGTGCCGCTTCCAAAAATCCCTGTCGCGCCAGCGTTTTGATAACCCCTACCCCCACTCCTGCCCGGCGCGCCAGTTCAGCGGCTTTTTCCGGTCTTTCATCGGACGCCGTCTCCCATAGTTTCTGATAGAGCGGCTTAAGACTTTCTATCTCTTTCGAGTTTCTGGCACGCCGATATCCCTCAGCCCGTTTTTCGGGCTTGGTGATATCCGGCACGGACAGGGTCAATTTTAAGGCCATACCCCGCGGCATCATGTTATAGGACGCCACCCATTCCACAAACTGGCGATGTACGTCAGAAAGCGGCGGTAAATCATGAACGGCCAAAACGGTTTTAAGCTTGGCCGGATCTGTTTTTCCTTCCCCTGCCCCAACAACCACACCTATTACTTCACGTGCCCCCAAAGGAACGGTCACAAAGCTTCCTACCCCCGCCACCATATGCGGCGGCAGAACATAATCATATGCTTTATCAACAGGATATGGCGTGAGGGCGGATATTATTGACATAATATTAAAAGAGGGCTAATCTTTCTTGTGTCGTGATCGTCGGTTTCAAACATGGAATGTCACCACCCTAGGGCAAGACACAGGTAAAATAAATGTTCAAAAGATTATTAAGTACTGTCTTTGGGGCAAAATCTCCTGAGACCGCTTCTCCGGGGACAATAGATATTAAACTCTTGGATCTCTATACCGTTTTACAGCCGCTCATCCCGCCACAAGATCAGACGTCTATCCATTCGCAGGTCTGTGAGGGATTAATGACCATGACCAAATGGGTAGATATGTCATCCCCCAGTGTCCCGATACAGGGTATCGTTGGCCTGAATACTGCTGTGACGAATCTGCGCGAAATTCTGAAGATAAAAGATCAAAATATCTACGAGGTAACAACCGACATACTACAGTCAATATTTGATCATCGTGATACTTTAACACAAGCTGGTAGCGTTTTCGTGCTCCTACATGAGACGCCTGACACCAAACCTACCTTAAGTTTAGTTGATCGTGCGTCTGTGACAGAAGAAGTCTTTAGCATGAGTGCGTTTCCTTCTGTACAAACCATCCCGGCACATGGGGAAACATTTAATAGTATGGGACAAAAACTTTTGGCGGTTGATAACAGGTTAACGAATTTCTTCCTTACCTATGGAATCAAAGAAAATAGTCCAAATATCCCTGAAACATCCTCATACCCTTTACCAAAGCCATCAGATCCGGGATGGATGTAAATCCCCCTTGCGCAAAATACGATCTGGTTTAAAACAGATACACTCTTTGTTTTAAACAACCCGCTAGGATTTTGCCCCATGAAGTTTTTTGTTGATACCGCCGAAATTAAAGATATCCGCGAGATGGCGGATACAGGTCTTCTGGATGGGGTGACAACAAACCCGTCTTTGATTGCCAAATCCGGGCAGAAT
>CAZZGO010000015.1:0-21579 GCA_964654245.1 uncultured Pseudobdellovibrionaceae bacterium
AGGGGTAATGAAGAATTTTTTGGGGTGATGCGGTCTTATATGTTGAAGCAGGCTTCGGTGTTGTCGTATCCGGTCGTGGATATGCAGGATGTCTTTGCAAAAGATTATGCCCGGCATCAGAAAAAATTTGAATTTGAACAAGATGGGCACTGGAACGCCTATGCGCACGGCTTAGCGGGGCAGGCACTTCTGGATCAGACGACCCTTAAAAACAGATATTAAGGGTGGGAAAGCCTCTTTTCAGCCTGTGGCTTGCCTTTCTTTCGCCGGATTTTTTGGGTAAAAAGAAAACATGAAAACATTATTTTTAGCTTTTTTAATCTGGTGTGCGGCTCTGCCGGCTCAGGCGCAAGTATCGGCAGAAGACGTATCCCGCGCTCAAGATTACTTGCGCCAATTATCCACGGCACGGGCTGATTTTATTCAGCGGTCGTCGGCAGGGCCCGTGCTGACGGGTAAATTTTATCTGGACCGTCCTGGACGACTCAGATTTGAATATAACGAAGTTAAAGATTTTATTGTGGCCGATGGCCTGTTTATTTATTTTTATGATGCCGCGCTGGGGGAACAATCCAACGCACCGATCGGCCAGACATTGGCTGATTTTTTGTTGCGTAAGGATTTAAGCCTGACGGGTGAACTGAGCGCGGTTGAAAGTTTTAAACAAGGCGGATTTACCTATATTACCCTTATTCAAAAAAATGATCCCGGCGCCGGTCAGGTGCAATTAGTATTCGCCGAAATCCCCTATGGTTTAAGAAAATGGCGGATCACCGATCCACAAGGCGAAGTCACCGAAGTTGAACTGAAGAACATGGAACGGGATATCGAACTCGATGATGAATTATTCGCCTATTATAATCCAAAGCCCCGGCCATTGAATTAATCATGCTGGATGGTCCTTTGGATGTGTTGCTTAAGCAACTGGCCTCGTTGCCGGGTTTGGGCACACGCTCGGCGCGGCGAATTGCGCTCCATTTACTGACACGCCGGGAAACGCTCATGCTTCCGCTTGCGCGGTCACTGAAAGACTCGGCGGATGCGATCAAAACCTGCGCCACCTGTCATACGCTCGACACGACCGACCCCTGCCGGATATGCACAGACCCGGCGCGAGATCGCCGCACCATTTGTGTGGTGGCAACGGTGGCTGATGTGTGGGCGATTGAACGCACCGGCACCTATAAGGGCGTGTATCACGTGCTGGGCGGCGTACTGTCGGCATTGGATGGGATCGGGCCTGATCAACTCACGCTCGATGATCTGGCCACGCGCGGCGGTGATGATTTACGCGAAGTGATCATTGCTCTCCCGGCCACCGTGGATGGCCAGTCTACCGCCCATGTTATTTCCGACCGGCTTCACGGCAGATCAGTGCATATCACACGTCTGGCGCATGGTATGCCCATGGGTGGTGAACTGGACTATCTGGATGATGGCACCATCGCCACCGCCCTGAAATCACGGGCGCGGGTCTAGGTTTTTCCCCTTATTCTTTTTCCGACAGATAGACCGCGCCATCTGTTTCCGCCCGGATAACGGCCATATGGGTATATTGCGCACCTTTGGTGCCGCCCCCGGAAATGGCGATATCGTAATATACGCCGGCCGGGAAATAATGGTCGGCTGTGCTGGCCGTGACCGTGCTCTCCCCGAACCGCACAAACACGGGCACCGTGGCAAACAGGCTGATGACCTTGGTATCTGGTGAAAATGCCGTGCTGTTGCGTGCCGATGTTGCCGTGGCCGAGAGCGTATGCGCCCCGCCCGGTGTCCGAAGCCGTAAGGCCGGAATAATATTATCATCTGCATCTTTGGGAAGAAGGGTGGTCATGGATTAAACTCCTGTAAGGGGTGAAAGGGTGAGCGAACGGTTAAAACATAAAAAAACCCCCTTCATTCACATGAACGGGGGATCACACAAGGCACAATTCTGGCCTGAACAAGGGGAAGTATGTTCTATTTTTGTTCTTTTGTCAAGCTTGATTGAATGTTTTGGATAGGGTTTAAGCTGTTTCACTCCTCATACGGATGAGCGAGGCGGTGTCTGGCGTACCCGCAGGTGAGTGACATGAGCGGCCAGACGATCAGGGTGATAGCCTGCCAGAGGGCGGGGGGCACGTGCCCCGCCAGATCGAGCCCCAGCATCATCCCGCCCAGCAGGAGAGGAATCCCGAGCCAGACCATATGTTGACGAAACCGTACTATGAACACCAACAGGGGCAGACAAAGCATCCCGCCCAGCAGATAGGTCAAGACAGCTCCGGCGGCCCCCGTGTCATAGAGGCGGTGCGCCAAGGGGCTGAGGCCTTCAAAACCCGGTGCCTGGAACGCGGATAAAAACGGCGCCATACCTGCGCCATACCCGGCAAGAGAGATATCCGGCGGCCAAAAGATAGAGGCCATAACCACCGGGTCTGCCAACACATAGCCGAACAGCACCACCGCGAATAGGGCAGGAACCAGAATCAATACAGCCCGTTTTACGCCAGAGATTCCCGAAAATAGGCTTTGTCCAATAATGGCAGATAGGCCTAGGCACAGAATAAATAAAACATGTTCCAGCTTGCCTGTCGCCGGCGGGGCGACCTGAATGTTCAATCCATCAAACTGGCTGGCTTCGGTTTGCAGGGTGACGAGTGCCGAAGGCGGCGCTAATCCCTCGCCCCCGATGATCAGAACAGCGATCAACACCCCAGCCATCCCCAGCCATATTTTAACAAAGACAGAATCGAGTGATGCCTGAACGGCGATATCTTTTTTATGTTCCTGCCGGGAGAGGGTGCGGAGTAATTCCGCCGGGAGCGATTGGATTTTCTGCCACAAGGGCGCAGGCGACCATCCTGCAGACCCCAGGTGCATCCAGCCCAGTGAAGACCATAAGATCAACGACACACGTTCCGGCCATACGGAATGATCCCCTATTAAAAACATCAGGGACGATATCAGGGCGAAAAGCAGAAACAGGATATAGCGTCCCTGCCGAGACGGGGAGACCATGCCGGGTTATTCCATGGTGGCCGGCCGCAGTAAAAACGCGACTTTGACGCTGGCGGGGGTGGCGTTAGGGGAGGATAGGGGTGCGTTTTTCAGACGTTCGGCCATGGCCAAGGCTTGATCGGCCTGAAGCTCCGCCCCTTTGGCGCGCAAGATGGTGGTCAGGCGTGACCAGTGGTCAGGGTTGCTGGGGTCAAGGGATACGGCATCTGCCAGTAGGCGTGCCGACATGTCCAGAAGATAGGTGGATGACGCGCGCTGAAGCCCTTGGGCATAGGCCTGCGTGTAATACGCTTGTCCAGCTTCAGAGAGTTTAAGGGATTTTTGGGCGGGTGTTTCAAATAAGCACAGCATAAACGTGACCGCGAGTGCCCCCGCACTCAGGCAAGATAAAAACCGGGTCATGAATAAAGACGATGTCATATATCTATGACTTAAGACATGTGCCCGCCGCTGTGCCGAATCAAATCAGATTCGTTCCGCTTTCGTCCTGTGGATAAATGAAGGGTCGGGGGGAGATTCTTAAGCTTTTCCGCCAAGCCCGCCCGCCCGGGTGATTTTATGGTCTGCCTGAAGATCGCCCGTCGGCAGGTGGATCAGGCTCACACTGATTTTGACGTCTCCCATGATTGACGCCGAAATATCATCCACTTGATTGAGGGTCGTGGCAAAACGGCTGGCGGCTTCGACAGGTTCCGTTTCCGTCATGGGACGTTGAAGCAAAAGCGCGTATTGGTTGTGTCCGGTTTGGCCGATGATATCGCTTTGCCGGCGCATATGCGCCAGATGCTGTGCCATTTTTGATACCGCAAAATCCGCCGCATAACCGCCGTTATCAATTTTGATATCTTCGTAATTATCCACGGTAATCAGGACGATAAAGGATAATTCGCCATATCGTCCGGCGCGGTCGATTGCCGACCGGAAAAGCTGGTTGAATGCCGATTTTGCAATAATGCCGCCGGCACTCGGGAAATCCACGCGCTCATCCCCCATGCGGTTGATGAGTTGGGATAGACGGGTGGCATTATGCGCCCGTTCGGCCGTATCCCCACCCGTGACGGGTTTTTGCAGGATATCATTACACCCGATCCGAAAAGCTTCTTCTTGGGTCATATTCTGGGTCAGCAGAACAATGTAAGGATAATGCAGAGCCTGACGTCGGATAGCATGAACAACAGGCTGGGCTTCGCCAATCGGTGCCGGGTCAAAATAGATACCGTCCACCGTTTCTTTTTTCAGAAACTCCAGAGCCAGGTTTTTGTCTGCCTCTTCGATAATTTCTGCCCCGGCGGCTTCTAATTTAGCCCGGATCATTTGCGCCGATAATTTATCTCGGTCGATTAAAAGAATTCTCATGGATAAAACCTTTGCGGATGAAGGCGATAGGAAAGCCTTACGATGTCTATTGTGAACGTAAGCGGTTAAAAAATAAACAAAAACCCGCTAACAGGCCGTTAAAACGATATGCAAATAGGTTTGGGGCGGGTGATCCCTATGCGTCAAGGTTTGACAATCCCTGCGCCCTGCGATACATACTGCCCCCACATAAGGTATGCCCAGATGGCGGAATTGGTAGACGCGCTAGCTTCAGGTGCTAGTGGTAGCAATATCGTGGAGGTTCGAGTCCTCTTCTGGGCACCAATAATACCTCAGCCCCCTAGGTATTAAAGGGGGCTTTCCCTGATCCTCATTTCTCTGTTACAACCTAGTTTATGGCCATTAAACTTTATAAGGGCGATTTGCCCGCTTCCGTCACTTTTGGTAATTCCGTGGCCGTGGACACGGAAACAATGGGTCTTAAACCCGGGCGTGATCGTTTGTGTCTCGTGCAATTATCCGGCGGCGATGGACATGCGCATCTGGTGCAAATAGCTCCCGACATGAAAAAAGCCCCGAACCTGCAAAAATTATTGTCGGACAAAAAAATTCTCAAGATTTTTCACTTTGCCCGGTTTGATCTGGCGGTGATCAAGGCCTATCTGGGTGTCGATTGCACGCCTGTTTATTGCACCAAGACGGCCTCGAAACTTTGCCGCACCTTTACGGATCGGCATGGTCTTAAGGATCTCTGTAAGGATATGCTGGGCGTTGAGATGAGCAAGCAACAGCAATCCTCGGATTGGGGGGCGGATGTGCTCTCTGAGGAACAGAAGAACTACGCCGCGTCGGATGTGCTGTACCTGCACCAGATCAAGGATAAACTGGATGAGATGCTGAAGCGCGAAGGCCGGGAGCATCTGGTCAAAGCCTGCTGTGATTTTCTTCCCACCCGTGCCCAGCTTGATCTTGAAGGCTGGTCAGATACCGATATTTTTGTGCATTAATGAATAGGGCGCGCGTGGTCACTTCACATACGACTTCTCCTGATATGGCGATCGCCCAGCGGGTGATTGAGACCGAAATCAAGGGATTAGAACGCTTGATAGAAACGCTGGATGGCAGGTTCACTCAAGCCGTAGAGACAATCGATAAGATGCGCACCAAACGCGAAGGTCGTTTGATTGTGGCGGGTATCGGCAAAAGCGGGCATATTGCCAAAAAAATTGTCGCGACCTTAGCATCAACCGGCACCCCTTCTTATTTTGTGCATGCGGGTGAGGCTTCACATGGCGATCTGGGGATGATTACTGAATCAGATGTGGTCTTGCTGATTTCAAATTCTGGGGGATCACCTGAACTCTCTGATCTGATGGCTTATACCAAACGTTTTGGAATCCCTCTTATTGCCATCACCAGCAATCCAGAGAGCGCGCTGGCGCGTCATGCCGATATTGTACTCTTGCTCCCCAAGGCGCCCGAAGCCTGTCCCAATGGGCTGGCACCGACAACCTCAACTACTATGACCCTGGCGCTGGGGGATGCTTTGTCGGTGGCTTTGCTGGAACGACGGGGATTGACCCCGGAACAATTTGGCGTGTTTCACCCCGGCGGTAAACTGGGTCAGAAACTGATGGCCGTGTCCGATATCATGCATAAACGGGACAGCCTGCCTTTTATCAAAATATCCGCCTATATGGATCAGGCCGTATTGGCGCTCACAGAAAAAAATCTGGGATGTGCGCTGGTCATGGATGAACATGATCAACTGGCCGGTATTATTACGGATGGTGATTTAAAACGGCATATGTCTCCAAATTTACTTCAAAAGCCGGTGATAGAAATCATGACACGGCATCCCCGGACAGTGCCGGAAACGGCGCTTGCGGTCGAAGCATTAAAAATCATGACGCAAACCCAAGGTAAATATGTGACATCCTTGATTGCGGTAGATGCCCAAGGTTGCTTGACCGGATTGATCCGGCTTCAGGATTGTTTGCAAAAAGGTGTGGCGTAACGATCACATCATTTTGAAAAATGAAAGAGAGCATGTCTTCACCTCCTCATAATTACGATGCGTTGAATGAACTGACGATGTCCGCGCCCCCCAAACGCATGGGGCAAGGCTATACGCGGCTGATTAAGATATTGCGGGTGACGTTGCCGCTTCTGGCGGTGGGATTGATCGTGGTGGTGATCACGTGGCCGGATATGGAACGTCAGGTTCCTTTGCCGACCAAAGAAGAAATTGTTCCAGATGCTAAGATGGGCATGAATGAATTGATCAAA
Organism: uncultured Pseudobdellovibrionaceae bacterium; assembly: GCA_964654245.1. Lineage (GTDB taxonomy): Bacteria > Pseudomonadota > Alphaproteobacteria > Micavibrionales > Micavibrionaceae > UWPOB-MICAV1. The sequence goes on from CAZZGO010000015.1 coordinate 6,607, forward strand.
CCGTTGTTTCAATCGACTGACCAGGACAGACGGCCTTTTACCATCACGGCCGAAAAAGCCACGCAAAATCAAGATAATCCCGGGCTTGTTATGATGGAAAAACCCGAAGCCGATCTTCAGTTATCAGATGGAGGATGGGTGGCCGCCCGGGCAAAAACGGCTCTGTTTGAAGAAAAAAATGAAAAATTATTTTTGTCGGGGGATGTCAATTTATTCCATGACTCCGGTTATACACTCACCAGTCCTGAACTTCGCCTTAACATGAAAACCAGCGAAGCTTTTTCTGATCAAGATGTTTACGTGAGTGGACCTAAAGGCACGTTGAATGCCTCAGGTATGGAAGCTTTTCAGATGGATGAAAAAATTATTTTCAAAGGGCCGGCAACGTTGGTGATATTTGATGCCGGGGCTGGACTGCCCCACGCAGGCATAGTTCCTGCCGGAGAAACGCAATGAGATATTTTTTAGCCGCGCTCATGATATGTTGTATGTCGCCTGCGTCAGCGCAGGACAAGCCTGTGAATGCCAACGCCAAGGAGCCCCTTGAGATTACAGCGGGGAAAAGTCTGGAGTGGTACCGTCTAGATAAAAAATATGTGGCACGGGGTGATGTGCGCGCCCGGCAGGGCGTCACCCAGATCACTAGCGACCTGTTGACAGCGGATTATACCGAAGGCACCAACGGATCAACGGAGATATCCTTATTAACCGCCGAAGGCACCGTTGTTATTATGGATGAAGAAAACACTGCCTATGGGGATAAGGCTGTTTATGATGTCCCGCAGGCCTATGCCGTTTTGACGGGTGGTGATTTAAAACTTGTCAGTCCCGGTCAAACCATCACCGCCACGAACCGCATGGAATATTGGAGCCAAAAAAGGGAAGCGGTCGCTGTGGGAAATGCCAAGGTAACCCGTCCATCGGATACGATTTCGGCAGATACCTTGAAGGCTTTTTTTACACAAGACCCTAAAACAGGGGAAACAAAAGTTAGCCGGATGGAAGCCCACGGCGATGTGGTTATTGTCACTAAAGAAGAAAAATTGACCGGGGATAAGGGTATTTATAAGGCGGATCGTAACATCGCCGAAATCATCGGACATGTGCGCATTGAACGCGGCCCCAATATACTCGAAGGGGAGCGCGCAGAAGTAAATCTCACCACAAATGTGAGTAAGATGTTCGGCGGGAGCACGAGCCCAACCGGCGATTCTCGTGTGCGAGGGGTGTTTTATCCGGGAAGTGAAAGCGCTTCGGAGCCTTCGTCGGAATTGCCCGCGAAAGGAACCCCATAATGTCTGAAGTTATGATGAACTGGGTGTTATTATGCGGCGTGTTCACGGTGGCGTTGATATCCCCCGGCCCCGATTTTGTCATGGCTGTTAAAAATTCGATCCTTTACTCCCGCCGGGTTGGTGTTCTGACCGCCATCGGCTTTGCTTTGGGGGTTGTGGTGCATATGGTTTATACGCTGGCAGGTCTGGCGACTCTTATGCTTCATGTGCCGGTGATCTTTGAGGTGGTCAAATATGCTGGCGCCGCTTACTTGATCTATGTGGGGATTAAATCTCTTCGATCGACAGGTTTTTCTGAATCGCACATATCCGAAGGGAACGGCGGCGCACAGGAAACAAAGACGATGTTTATGCCCGGCAGCTCTGCACTTTGGAGTGGTTTTTTGACCAATGTTCTAAACCCCAAGGCAACTTTGTTTTTTTTGGCCATTTTTTCTCAATTTATCACTCCCCAGACATCCTGGTGGGTGCAAGGGGGTTATGCCCTTACCTGTGTTGTTATGACGGCTTTATGGTTTTCACTGGTGGCAGTTGTCTTGACCCATGCCCCTGTACGCCAGTTTTTTTTATCTTTTTCAAAATGGATTGACCGTGTCTGTGGAGGCCTGTTTATTTTACTGGGGCTCAAACTGGCGTTCACGAAAGGGGTGTTGTCCTCATGAAAATTCATACGCCGCATCTTAAGACGGTGACGAAGGGGCTTGTGGCTCAACACTTAAAGAAAAGTTATAAAAACCGTCCGGTTCTTCATGATATTTCTCTCACCGTTGGCCGGGGCGAGGCGGTGGCGTTGCTGGGCCCCAACGGCGCCGGGAAAACTACCAGTTTTTATATCATGACCGGCTTGATTGGGGCGGATTCCGGGATCATTACGCTGGATGGTCAGGATATTACCACGCTACCGATGTATCGGCGGGCGCGGTTGGGGATTGGGTATCTGCCTCAGGAAAGTTCTATCTTTCGGGGTCTTAATGTCGAAGAAAATATCAGGGCGGTGCTTCAAGCTCAGGCGATCAACGATGAAGACCAAGCACATCTTTTAGAACAGCTTTTGGCCGAATTTTCAATCGGGCATCTTCGCCGGACGCCGGCTCTGGCTTTATCCGGGGGTGAACGCCGCCGGGTTGAAATTGCCCGGGCTCTGGCATCACGTCCCCGATTTATGTTGCTGGATGAACCATTGGCCGGGATTGACCCCATCGCCGTGGGGGATATTCGTGATTTGATCCGTCATTTAAAAACTAAAGGTATTGGCGTACTTATTACCGATCACAATGTCAGGGACTGCCTTGAGATTGTGGATCGCGCCTATATCCTGCATGACGGTAAAGTGCTGATGGAAGGTACCCCGCAGGATATTGTTGCCAGCGATTCCGTGCGCCGTGTCTATCTAGGGGAGGGGTTTTCTCTCTGATTTCCCGGGTCTTCATGTTAAAATAAAAACATGAATCAGATATCTCAGCGACTCGATCTCCGTCAGTCTCAAAATCTTGTGATGACCCCGCAACTCCAGCAGGCGATCAAGCTTTTGCAACTCTCCAATCTCGAGCTGGCTGAATTTATCGAATCTGAAATCGCCCAAAACCCCCTGCTTGAAAAAAAAGAGCCTGAAAACGGAGACCAGCCAGAATTACCTGATACTTCAACCGATGGCCGTGAAGAAGGTGCCTCAGATGGTATGCAATCGGAATTTGATTCTGCCTGGGAAGGGGACAGTGACCCACAGGCAGATAAAACAAAACCTGATTTTGATCCCGGGTCAGCCAATGCCGACATAGGCGCCGGGGGGAACCGGAGTTTTGATACGCTGGATGATGCGTTTGAAAATTCTCTGGCACGTCCGGAAACGCTACGTGAACATTTGATCAATCAAGTACATACCGCGTTCGATGATCCCCGGGATAGATTAATTTCTTCGATGATCGTGGATATGATCGATGAGGCGGGCTATGTACGTATGAATCTGGAAGAACTGGTGCAAAAACTCTCTGCCCCGATTGATCGGGTAGAAACTATCCTCACGGTCATGAAAACGTTTGACCCCAGCGGCATTTTTGCCCGGGATTTAAAAGAATGTTTAAAACTTCAATTGGAAGATCAAGAAAAATATGATGCACCGATGTCTATTCTACTGGATCATCTTAATCTTCTGGCAGATCACAATCATGGTGAACTGGCTCGACGATGTGGGGTGAATGATACCTATCTTCAGGATATGATTTCAGATATTAAATCTTTGAACCCCAAGCCGGCGGCACATTTTGAACATAGCGTGATACAAACAATCGTCCCTGATGTTTTGATGAAACGTCTGCCAAAAAATTTAGGTGGGGGATGGCGCGTCGAACTCAATAGCGATACTCTGCCGCGTGTTTTGATTAATAATGAATATTACACCGAAGTCGCTCAGGCCACAAAAGATAAGCAGGCGAGGGAATACATTACTACTCAAATCAATTCCGCTAACTGGTTGATCAAGGCACTGGATCAGCGTGCCCAGACGATTTTGAAAGTCGCCGGTGAAATTGTTGAACAGCAGGATGCTTTTTTCAATTACGGGATTGAATTTTTAAAACCTTTAATCCTTAAAGACATAGCCCAAGTGATAGATATGCACGAAAGTACCGTTAGCCGTGTTACCAGTAATAAATATATTGGTACGCCTCGGGGTATCTTTGAGCTGAAATATTTTTTCTCAACCGCACTTGTGTCTGAGGATGGAACTGTAACCTCGGCTGAATCAGTCAAGGCGCGTATCCGAACGCTCATTGATTCTGAAACAGTTGATACGATTTTATCTGATGATGATGTTGTTGAGATATTGAAAAAAGAAGGTATTGATTTGGCACGGCGCACCGTAGCCAAGTATCGCGAAGGCATGCATATCCCCTCATCGGTACAGCGTCGGAAGCAAAAAAAGAATATGTCTCAGACTTAAAATCCGGCTAATTTTCGAAACTGGTCGCCGCGATCTTCAAAATTTTTAAACCGCCCATAACTGGGTGCGGCGGGGGAGAGCAGGATAACCCCGCCCTTAACCGCGATAGATTCGGCGGATGTCACGGCTGTCGCCAGATCATCGCATTCCGTGACCTGAATACCGTGATGATGAAGTAAATGGGCATATCTGGACCCATTATCAGGGATCGTCAGCACGTGAATATTCTTCAATGTTCTGATTTTTTGGATAATATTTTCGGAGTCTTGCATTTTTTCCTGCCCCCCTAAAATAAGATAGATCGGGTGATCCTTGAAAACTTCAAGGGCGGCTATCGTCGATTCAGGAATAGTGGCAATAGAGTCGTTGACATACAGCACTCCGTTTTTTTCTCCCAAACGCTCTTGACGGTGCGCCAGAGGTTTAAAATCATCCCATACATCGTTCCATGAATCCTGTATGCCAAATGCTCTGCATGCCTGAATGGCTGCAGAAACGTTCAACCGTAAATGCGGCGCATCTAATGACGGGGGCAGGGGCGGAAGAAAATCCTGATCTGAAAAAAATTGAACGTTATCTAAACCCGCTACTTTTTTGTATAAAACAGGATCATCTTTCCAGACAATGATCGGACGTTGATGCGCCTGACAGAGATCAATCAACCGCATTTTATCTTGGAAATATTGCTCGTTTGACCCATGCCAATCCCCATGCGCCGGATATAGGTTAATCACGACTCCTACCGAAGGTGCATGATGTAAATCAGCAATCTGGTAGGATGACAATTCCATCACCGTGACATCCTGTCCCGGTGCTGTAGATAAAAGAGGCGTGCCGATATTTCCGGCAAAGGCACAATGAAAACCTTTCTTTTTTAAGGCGTGATAAATTAAAGATGAGGTTGTGCTTTTCCCCTTGGTGCCGGTGATAGCGATGGTCTTGGCTTGGGGGTAGTGTTCAAACCACATATTTGTGCCCGACAGAATACGGGTGCCTTTGGACTCGGCCTCTCGTAATTCGGGGCGGTACAGGCTGATACCGGGGCTTTTGATAATGACCGAAAAAAGGCCTTCGGCAATCAGGCGTGCCCCGTCGATGTCATCATGCCATGCCGCATTAACGGGTAGGCTCAAGGGCTTTGATTTATCGATGATCGTTATCCGCGCTTGGGGGGCATGATGGTTTAGGAATTGAAGCGTGGCCTGCCCTTCTCTGCCGAAGCCCCATAAGGCAATATGTATGTCACCGAACATAGTCATCGAAGGCCTTTCTATAGCGTTCAGGTATCGCATGACGTGGGGCGGGACTCAAGGCATCTGCATAGGCTTTCTGAAGACGTGGCGCGCCATAATGACCTATTAACTCAGGGGCAAGTGTTTTTACCACCTGTGTATCCGCCCAAGAGGTCTGTAGAGACAAGGCATAAAGTGCGGATGCTGATTCTAAAATTTCTCCAACACATTCCCAAGGTTTATGCCCCGCCAGCCCCGTTAAATGTCGGTAAGGGGTAAGGTTTGTGAGATCATCTAGAAGAGACGTCCCAAAAATGGGAATAACCCGTTCGGGGGGAAGTGTTGTGGCTAGGGATAAAAAAACAAACTGACATTTCGGGCATGCCCCGCACCATTTTTTATCTTTCAAAGGCTGGCGCAGGCTGTAGGCCTTATTACAAGAGGTAAAGACCGTGTCGTATTTTTGTTCTTTGGTAAAAAGTCGTGTGATGTGGAGTTCGGACAGAGGTCTTAGGAAAGAAAAATAAGATATCGAAGGTGAAATAGCCTGCCGAATAAAATTCTGCATATCCACCTCAAACTCAAAAGACTTGCTGTATTGATGATTGACGTCTTCGAATGTGGGTTCATCGGCAGAACGTTCATTGGATAAAATAATGGTGTCAAAATCATGAATTAGGGCGGTCACAACGGCTAGAAAGCTGATGATTCCGGTGACGGGAACATGCCCATTCGGGGCGCCTTGATCATTAAGAGCAAAAAGCTGAGGGTCGATATGACGTTTGATCAATCGTGATGCGACGTCGGAAACTTGAATACACGCCAAGATCGGGGGAGCCGGATTAACGGCAAACAAGGTAAAATCCTGCTTTTGTTGCTGTAATGCCTCAAGCGTGACCAGCGAATCTTTGCCACCCCCGATTAAGACTAAGGCCTGTGAGGTGAGTGTAACAGACGAAGCCTGTGTTTCAGATCGGGGCGTATGTTTAAAATACGCCGTGTCAGAAAATTTCAGATGGTTGCGCGTGATAAATTCACCCAGTCCTTTGCGGTAGAATTTTTCAAAAAAAAGGGAGGCCCTCTCGTCTATGTCTCCTGCCGCGATATCCGGGGGCAGAAAGGCTTTAAAATAGCTGATACCAGCCGCGATAGAGGCAAAGCGCAAGGCAAGATGAATGCAATCAAGCCGCGTCTGAGACAAGGACGTTGTCGGAGTGCCAAATTCCAGCCGTTCTAGAAAATGATATGAACCGCATTGATAAGAAAAAACTGCCTCTCCTGTCTCAGGGGTGAAGACGGGTGGATGAACGATAAAGGGAGCCAGGGTCGGATGGATCACGTTTATATCAATGTTGAGGGTGTCATAACGTGTCTGATTTATATAAGAAACTGATCCTAAATAACAATATTTTTACAAAAAAGTCCCATAAAAGGATCGTCAGGCACTCTTTTTTGTGGTTCCCAGACACCTATAAAAAGAGGTATAATCAGTTATGCGCATTTTTTGGATAATACCCTTAATTCGGGCTATTTCGTCTGATGCGTCCTGCCACGTTCGTCACTCCAACATCAAGAGGTAATCGACATGCATATCAGCATTCATGGAAAGCAAATGGATCTGGGCGATGCGCTTCGCACGCATATATCCGAAAAAATCTCGGATATTAATGAAAAATACTTTAACCACGCCACGGATGCCACGGTAACACTCTCCCCCGAGGGACATGGCCGGGGACAGGTACGTGCTCATGTTTCTATACGTGTTGGTAAGGAAATTATGGTTACTTCTGATTCTATTGAAAAAGACGCTTATGTCTCTTTTGATAGTGCGGCTGAAAAAGTTGCCAAACAATTGCGGCGATATAAACGTCGCCTGCGGGAACATAGCCAACGTCTGGAAAGCGTTGTTGAGATTCAAAAACTCAATGCGCGTGATCTGATTATTTCTGAGGCCAGTAATGATGACGATAGCCAAGAGGAACCCATAGGCGCAGATCCTGTCGTGGTCGCAGAAATGACAACCAGTATTCAAACACTCACGGTATCTGAAGCTGTCATGCGTATGGATTTATCGGGACAGCCTGCCATTATGTTCCGAAGCACCCAGCATGGGGGCTTGAACATGGTGTACCGCCGTACGGATGGCCATATTGGCTGGGTTGACCCGGAAGGCTTGGAATGCAAGCTTCCCGCGCAGAAAAAAGCCTAAAGTAAAATACGGATATTTTTCTGGCCTTTCTTTTTAAAGAAGAAAACCTTGAATAAATCAAAAGCCTCTCGCAGTGCGAGAGGCTTTTGTGTGTATAGAGCCTGTTTTTGGTTGCCATGGGCATGCGATCCTGTGTACACAGCTGACACAACACCCAAGACAAAAAATAGACATGAATAATCTTCCTGCCCTTTTTTCATTTGATGTGATCCTGCCTGAGGTTAAAACCCCGCATGTCAAAAAACTATTTGATGAGCTCTCTCAATCTTTAACGGATGCGATCGGCCTTTCATGTTCAGACATCACGGCTCAGCTTAAGGCGCGACTGACTGAAGAAACTCTATATCTAACCCCGGGCTGTGCGCTCTTGGATATACGCTCCCCGCATATTCTCAAGCCTGTGACTTTGCTGGCACGCGTGCCAAGGGGGGTGGATGTGGGACAAGTGTCCCCCTACCATGTCGACCTGGTATGCGTGATTGTGCTTCCTGAGCAAACAGGAGCCTTTGCACTACAATCCCTCTCTCGCTGGGCGCGTCTTTTACAACATGTTGATTTTTTGAACGATATACGCCGCGTGGCTGATGCCGACGATATTCGTATTCTCATGTCAAATCCTCGGACGCGGCTTCTGGCTGCTTAAAAGGCATAACAAGAGCCTTCGGAACGCTTAAAACAGCTTTCTTTTTAAGCTTAAATTTTTTACCCTGAAGACATGACGTCTTTTGATTCCTCAAAACTCAGCCGACTTGCCGACATTATCCAGGAAAAATCTGTTGTCCATGGAGATGACACAACACGGATCATGGATAAACGCGACGGTCGTGACCTGACATGGCTGATCGATTTGCGTCCTGTCATGATGGATAGTGAAGCGCTGGATATTATTTCTGACCTGTTCTGGGATCATTATCAGGATAAAGGACCTGTGCAGATTGGCGGGATGGAGGTGGCCGCCGTACCATTAGTGACGGCACTTATTATGAAGGCACGCCAGCGCGGACTTGATGCCAACGGCTTTTTAATCCGTAAGGATAGAAAAACATATGGGCTGGGTAAACTGATCGAAGGTGAGCTGAATGCTCATCCTGTTATTCTGGTGGATGACATCATGAATAGCGGAAATAGTCTGGAAAAAGCATGGGCATCTTTAATTCCTGAAAATTTAACACCCAGCGATGTATTTGTCGTGATTGATTACGATTCTAAAGCAGGTCATCAATGGCGCGCCGAAAAAAATGTGCCGGTTGTTTCATTATTTAATGATATTTCACGTTTTGGGGTTTCCCTCACACCCCCCGTTAATCACATAAAATTTTCTTATAAAATATTATGGCGGTATTACAAGCCGGGGGCGTTTGCCTTTAACGTCGTCCCGAAATCAACACCTTTGCTGGTGGGCGACCGGATTTATATGGGTACCGAAAAAGCAACGATGGTCTGTATCAACCGGCTGAATGGTGAATTAATTTGGGAATATGAAACCAAAACGGCTATTCAAAAAGGTATATGGTCTTCGCCGCAACATCATCATGGCCGAATTTATTTCGGGAACTATAACGGGGTTATGTTTTGTTTGAATGCACAGGATGGATCCCTGATCTGGAAGAACCCTTGCTGTGATTTTATCGGCTCGACGCCGCTTTTGGTACCTAAGCATAATTTGTTATATATCGGCCTTGAAAGCCAGCGTCCCCGTATGAAGGGTGGAAATGCCGCCTTGCGGATGGATACGGGGGAGCGTATCTGGGAAGTGGGTCAAAAAAAATATCAACACGGATCTGCCGCATATTACGAACCTCAAGACAGCGTGATTTTTGGCAATGCAGATCATGATTTAACCGCGTATGAGGCCAAGACCGGCAAGTTGATCTGGAAGCATGATACGGTTAGATCTCATAAATATCCTCCGGCGATTGACTTATCTCGTAAGCGCGTAGTTAGCACCTCTTTTGATGGCAATATCTATATTCTAAATGCCGAAACGGGAGAACGGCTCGCCGCGATACAAACCGACGATATATGCTATACGACGCCGCTGGTGACCCATAACCGTATCTATGCCGGGTCGGGTGATAAGTTTTTTTATGTGATCAATTCAGAGACACTTGAAGTTGAAAAGAAAATCAATTGTTATGCCAGAATCTATAGTAGCCCGCGTCTGATGAATGGACATGTCGTATTTGGGACGAATGGGGGACAGATTCTTGAACTTGATCCTGAGACATTACAGATTGTGGGTAAAGCACAAGTTCCGGATTCAGTAACCAATGCGGTGAGCATGTCTCCGGATGGAAAAATATTCTATGCCTCAACACATATGAATGAAATTTATGCTATTGAGCGCGAACCCATATCAACCGCGCTACAACCTAAAATTGAGATCATTCACCATGAAACAAAACCAAGATCCTCGGACGTATAATCCAATCTTCGCGTTATGGGCGGCGGGCTGGTCTGTGGCCACGGTATCGCTTTTGATTGTTATCAAACTCTGGGCGTACATCGAATCTGATTCTTCGTCCATGCTGGCTAGTCTTCTTGATTCTCTGATGGATGCAGGTGTGTCCATTATCTTGCTGTTTGCGGTACGCTATTCGCTAAAACCTGCTGATAAGGGGCACCGATATGGACATGGTAAAATTGAAGGAATTGCCGCCCTGTTTCAATCCGCTATGATGTTTGCGGGGGCGTGTTTTATTATATTTGAATCGGGGCATAAATTTCTGCATCCACAACCCATTTCACATCATGGGTTGGCATTATGGGTTTCTGGTACGGCTATTCTTTTATCTTTGATATTGGTGACCGTTCAAAAATTTTCACTGGTGCGGGCGCCGTCTCTGGCGATTGAGGCTGACCGTGCTCATTACAAAAGTGATATCTTTCTCAATCTGGCTGTGATTTTTGCCTTGGTGATCCATGCGCAAGGTGGGCCGTTATGGGTTGATCCAGCGATGGCGATATTGATTGCTGGGTATTTTGCTTGGACATCATGGAAAATAGGTACACAAGGCGCAGATATGTTGATGGACCGCGAAATGCCGAGTGCCGTGCGCGATCGGATTAAAATGATTGTCTCCCGTCATGATGACGTGCTGGGTATTCATGATTTACGAACCCGGAAATCCGGGATGGTACTCCATATTTCTTTTGACGTGGAAATTGACCCAGACCTGACCTTGCGTTCCGCACACGAAGTCACACGCCAACTGGAACAAAGCTTACTCGAAGATTTTCCTTATGCCGAAATTCTGATACACATGGATCCTTATGGGGATACATTTGACGCTCGCCATTCTGTGAAAGGGGTGCATCATTAATGCCTAAAATTTCATACCTGACGATCGATGATTCGCCTACTAATCATACAGATCAGTTGACGGATTGGCTTTCGGCTCGTGGTATCCCCGCTGTTCTTTTTTGTATTGGCTCATCCTATCAGGATCTGCATCTGACATGTCAGGGCATGACCCAACTACCTGACCCGATTATTCGTGCGATTCAAAAAGGCTTTGTCATCGGTAATCACACATGGTCTCACCGCAGAGCCAGCACACTTCGTTTGGATGAAATCATTGAGGAGATCGAAAAAACAGAAAAGGTGATTGACGATCTTTATCGCCGCGCTGGACGTGGCCGCCCTGCCAAACTTCTCAGATTTCCTCATATTGACCGAGGCACTGGTGGCTGGATTGTTGATTACCCATCATTGGGGGAGCATGAAACAACCATCCGTGAATTATTTGGAAATGGACTGAATATAAAGCTCTCCCCCCCACCGTCTGAATGGGTGGATAAGAAAAATAGAATTCAGGAATATCTTGCCCGCGAAGGATTTACGGCGAATATATATCCCGGTGTCACCTTTGATTGGTTCACGCAAACAGAAATGGCGTTAGCGCGGGATCATCTCTACACTTTTTCGACTTCAGACTGGATGATGAACCCAGACTTCGCCACGTATAATCAAGATTGGGCTTATCACTCTCTCTCCGATCTCAAACAGAAAATTGAAAATGACCCCTGGCTCAAGAATGAACAGAGTGCCAATATCGTTCTGGCGCATGACCATAATAATATGTTTGATGTCACCACATCATTGATTGATTCCATGGTTAAAATTGGCATTTCATTCCGAGAGGTGAAGTTATGAGTGATATTTTTGTTTATGTGATTGCCGATTATGGTGACTTACACGACCTAGCCTTTGCCGAAGTTAAACAGAAAATCTATTACGAATTCCCTGAACAAAATGTCAGTATCAGCACATTTGCCGTACCGGCATTTGACACCGTAGCAACGGGGTTTGCGCTGGCACAGACGGCGGTAAATTCCAAACTAGGAAGACGTCATAAATTTTTTGTCAATACTGCGCCGCGTAAGGATGATTTGTCCCCCCGCGTTAAGAATGCCGGCGAAGGCTTTGCCTATGCCAAATTGTATAACGGCATTGAAATCTGTGCCGTGAATAGTGGCTTTTCCTTATCTTTTATCAAAGATTGCGCCTTGGAAATTCGTGCTGTGAACTGCTCTGCGGCTGGGTCACAATTTCGCTCACGGGATATTTTTCCGCCGTCTTTTGGTAAAATTGCGCGCGGCGATTACTCCGAACTGGGCGAAGATATCCGGGAGAGCGTTCCCGACTACCCCCAGAATGTGGTGTGTTACACGGATGGGTATGGCAACATGAAATGCTCGGTCAACCCTCAAACCCTTTTGTCCCTGAAAGGCCGGGATGTCACGCTCGATATTAACGGACGTCAACAGATTGCCAGATGTGCCGAAGGCATATTTGGCGTGGCTGATGGTCAGTTCTGTTTTTCTGAAGGATCTTCAGGATGGTTTTTGCCAGACGGATCTCGCGTTCAGTTCGCCGAAGTCGTCCAGCGCGGCGGCAGTGCCGCCCACACATTTTCGATGCCCAAAGGCGGGAGCCGTATCAGTTGGCGATAGCGGATTTCAGACATTATATTTCATAGTGAGCCAGGACATCGCGTTCGGTATGTTCATCGATAAGACCATGTTCCCTTAAATATACTAGAGCTTTTTCACCCGAAGCTGTCAGTGAACATTCCGCCAAACGTTTGAGGTAGGGGGCCAGTAATTCCCGGTTTTTGGCAATATGATCTTCCGCTTTTTCTGCTGATCGTGTTTTATATCGCGTGTAACGTGAGGTAACCTGCTCATATGATTCGAGTAAGAACACAGGCTGACCGAATTTTGTTTGCATGATATCCGCTGTTTTAAGAGCTTTGCGTGCCATGATCATCTGCGCCCGAAGGTACTCTAGTTTTTCATGAGGGCACAATTCAAAACGGTTTTTATCAAAAGGAGATCTCACAAAAGCGATGAGATGTTCAAACACATCTTTTCGATCAATAAATTTTTTAGGATCAATATAATCATGTTGGGCGTGCTCAATCATTTCTTTTTGAAGCGATAGTTTATTTAAAATTCTCCGGTATGGCTTTTCGGTAATTTCATGGTTCATATAAAGTTTTTTGATAGCACTTAGTTCCACATGCACCATCGTCAGATGAAGAGATTGATCAAAGACAACGCGTCCAAATTTTTCAACTAGGTGAGATCGCTCATCTTGTGCGTTCGCCAGTGCACATAGGACGCGCTCATGCAGTCGGTTATATTCATCTTCGCTGACAAATCCTTTGACGCGGTATTCACCTAATCTTTCTTTTTCAGCCAACAAATAAAAGACCGCCAAATCTGATTCGTGGGCAAGTTGAAGGGCGGAAGGTTCTGTAATCCCATATTTTTTCATCAAAGGGCCAATCATAGGGGCTTTGATAAATAACGTGGCGAGAATGCATCCAGTGGTAAGAGATAATAATAATTCATATGGCGTAAAAGGATAATTCCATCCTGGCACAGACAAATCTTGAGGGATAAGTAGAACGGCAATAATGGAAATTGCGCCTCGAAGGCTTCCCCACGCCAAAAGTTTTTCCCAGCTCGCAGGGATAGCCTGTTCCATTTTAAAGTAATTAATAGGTCTTGTGACAGCGTATACAGAAATGATGCGTGCGGTGGCCACCACTAGAACAGTGATAAGAATAGGAGCCCACAGGGTACTCACATCAATATTGGCACTGGCAAACAACAGGCCTGCCATCAGAAATACCAGAGAGTTAATGACGAAAGTCATATGTTCAAGGAGTTTATTCAGGTATCCATCAATAGAGGGGGATAAAATAGTGCGTGAGTAATTCCCTAAAAATAAAGCCGCAACAGTTGTTGATATAATAGGTGATACATGAAGATATCCGGATAAGTTAATCATTTCGGTCAGAATAAAGACTAGATGCGCGGATATCAGTAACAAGGTGATGGTCACGAATTCATTGTTCTTGGTATATCGCAAGGCTTTTGAAAATATGGCCGCTAGAAAAACGCCGATAATCGCCCCCATTATAATCATCACTATGAATTTAAATACCCCATGGGAGAGTGTTTCCAGTCCGTGATATCCTTCAACCGCAACCCCTAGCACCACCAGAAAAAGCGCGACAGCTGTTCCGTCGTTCATCAGGCTCTCACCTTCAAAAATCAGGGTCAGTCGCTTAGGGGCACCCTGTTCTTTGAAAATGGCCAGAACAGCAACAGGATCTGTTGCTGAAATAATAGATCCAAATAACAACGCAATGATAAAGGGAATTTCAATCCCGATCAGTGGCATCAATAAATACAATGCCCCGCCAATTAGCGATGCCGAAATAATGACCGATACAACCGACAAAAGTGAGATGGCCCATGCATTATCCACCATCTTACGAATTTTAATGTTAAACCCGGCCTCAAAGATTAATACAGGTAGAAATATATAAAACAGCATCTCGGGGGTGAGTGCCATTTGCTGAATAAACCCTAGGGAATTTTGTAAAAAAGAAATATCGCTTAGGGGCACCAGACATAAGCCCACGAGTACCAAAAGTACCGTGTAAGGCAGTTTGATTTTCTTAGAAATAAAGAAAATCACGGTGGAGAGTGCGATTAAAATAAATAGGGATAGTGCTGATGTGATTGTTAAAACCATATGGGACACCCTCTTTTTTATATTTTGTGATGGTTATACGCCTGATAATCGGAATAGCAATATTTTCTCGATTTAGATGTCAGTCCTGTGCGATCTGAAAAGATTGACAGGGCAGGGGCTATTCGTTAGGTATGTTCAGGTCTTTTGTTTAGGTCTTTTTAGGATCCTGCGGGTGTAGCTCAACGGTAGAGTTCCAGCCTTCCAAGCTGGCTGTGCGGGTTCGATTCCCGTCACCCGCTCCAATT
>CAZZGO010000016.1:0-20633 GCA_964654245.1 uncultured Pseudobdellovibrionaceae bacterium
GGCAGGGGATGTATCCGGCATGGGTCATTCATCTGGTCGGTCTCACCATGGTGGGGTCACGCATTTCCCATTTTATCGGGATTAATCAGGGGGCGGGTACCGGCATATGGCGTGTGGCCGCCGGTGTTTCTTTTATCACACTTTTGTTAATCGGGTCATGCCTGGCGTTATATCAGGCGATTGCCGGCTAATATGCGCTCTGCTTTTCTCTGGCTTATCTCCTTTTTTCTGATCTTACTGGCAGGCATATGTGCTGTGGGCGGATACGGTGTGTACGCGTTTTTAAAACAAAGCACGCTGACCGAAAATAAAATTGTCATGATTGAACGGGGGAGTGGCGTGTCTCAGATTTCCCGCACGCTCAAGGATCAAGGGGTTATTTCTTCTGCTCTTGTGTTTCATATCGCGGCCAGGCTTTTGGCTGATCAAGGCTTACTAAAGGCGGGGGAGTATGAATTTACGGCATCCATGCCGATGGCACGCATTCTGAAGATGATTCAAAAAGGTGAGGTGATTGAGCGCAAATTCACCATTGCTGAAGGTTTAACGTCGCATCAGATTATCCGCATTCTCAATTCTGTGGCGGGGCTTGAGGGGGATATAACGGAACTTCCTGCCGAAGGCACACTTATGCCGGATACGTACCATTTTATGAAAGGGGACACACGCCCGCAAAAAATCAATGAAATGCGCACCGCCATGACCCGTTTTCTGGATGACATCTGGGAACATAGAGCCCCCGATCTGCCGATCACGACTAAGGCACAGGCCTTGATTTTGGCGTCGATCATTGAAAAAGAAACCAGCCAGCCCGATGAATGGCACCGTGTTGCCGGTGTTTTTGTCAACCGATTGCGTCTGGGTATGCCGCTTCAAACCGACCCCACCGTTATTTATGCGATCACACAAGGGGATATTCAAGATGCCGGGCAGGGGCCATTGGGACGACGATTACTTAGCAAGGATTTGGCCTTTGATTCCCCCTATAACACCTATAAATATCCGGGATTACCGCCGGGGCCCATTTGCCATCCGGGAAAAAATGCGATCAAAGCCGCTTTAAATCCTGAAAAACATGATTATATCTTTTTCGTTGCAGACGGAACGGGGGGGGGCATTTATTTGCTAAAACATTGGATGAGCACAACCGGAATGTTGCGGCATGGCGAAAAATCAGGGCAGGACAATAAGGATAATATGACATGAAAATTGCCATTATCGGCACCGGGATATCGGGGCTGTCCTCTGCCTATCTTCTTCATCCTTATCATGAGATTACGGTCTATGAATCGAACGCCTATATCGGCGGCCATAGCCGTACAATAACGGTTCCTACGCCTGAAGGCCATATCCCGGTTGATACCGGCTTTATTGTTTATAACGAACGGAATTATCCTTTACTGACCGGGCTTTTTAAACATGTGAAGGTGCCGGTGGCCAAAAGCCGGATGTCATTCGGGGTCAGCATCAATGATGGGTGGCTGGAGTATAGTTCCCAAGGATTTTTCGCGCAGTATGAGAATATATGTCGTCCAGATTTCTGGCGGATGATATGGGATATTCTGAAATTTAACCGTCATGCTGTGCGGGATATTCAGAAAAACCCCGATCTGACATTAGGTCAGTTTCTAGATCAGATGAAACTGGGGACGTGGTTTAAACATTATTATCTTCAGGCTATGGGTGCGGCAATCTGGAGCTGTTCTGTGCAAACCATTTTAGACTTTCCAGCACAGACATTTTTACGTTTTTTTGAAAATCACGGCTTGCTGACGATTAATGATCATCCGCAATGGTACACGGTTCAAGGTGGAAGCCGGGAATATATTTCCCGTCTGACGGCCGGGTTTCAAGATAGAATTCACTTAAGTCGCGGCGTTGTGTCGGTACGCCGAGACGAGGGCGGGGTATATGTGACCGATGTGAGGGGTGTAACAGAGCGATATGATTATGCCGTCATGGCCTCTCACGCTAACCAGACATTGAATATGATTTCTGATGCTTCAGATCAGGAGCGGGAAATTTTATCGGCGTTTACCTATCAGGAGAATCATGTCGTGGTGCACCGGGACGTATCTTTCATGCCAAAACGTAAAGGGTGCTGGGCGAGCTGGATGTATCTTTCTCAATCCCGGCAGGATCACGCCCCTGTGCTCTCTTTAAGTTATTGGATGAATAATCTTCAGCCCTTACAGACATCTGTTCCGATTTTGGTTACTTTAAATCCGGGGTGTGATCCTGAACCGGGTCTTGTTTATGACCGACATATATTTGAACATCCGGTATTTGATGATCGGGCCGTGCGGGCGCAGGCGCATATCGAAAGTCTTCAGGGGCAAAACCGACTTTACTTCTGCGGGGCGTATCAACGTTATGGATTTCATGAGGATGGATTACTTAGTGCGGTGAACGCGGTCAAGAAACTGGGGGTTGAGATACCTTGGTGATGATGTCTGATATCAAGGTCATGTTCGGGGAGGTCATGCACCGCCGTCTTTTTCCCCGTGTGAATGGATTTCGGTATCCTATCTTTTATTTGTCTGTGCCGATTATGCCGGACATGCCCGCGCGGGGGGACTGGCGCGTGGGGATAAACCGGCGGGCTTTGATGAGTTTTTATGACATCGACCATGGCGACCGAACGCCCGGGAATTTACATCGCTGGATCATGTCTATTTTAACAGACCATGGTGTGGCAGATATTACGGATATCCGGCTGATATGCCTGCCTCGGACGATGGGGTATGTATTCAACCCGGTGAGTTTCTGGATGTGCCGGGATCAATCAGGTGATTTACGCGCGGTGTTATGCGAGGTGAATAATACCTTTGGGGAAACCCATGCATATTTATGCGTGCCAAGCCCGGGCGAAAAAATATCGGCCGAAACGCGCGTGCAGGCGCAGAAGCTTTTTCACGTATCTCCCTTTTTGCCCCGCGAGGGTCATTACCAATTCCGGTTTGACGACCGCCCGGATAAAACAGGGATGTGGATTGATTATTATGACGGAAGCGGCGAAAAACAGGTTTTAACTGCCCTGACAGGGTCTTGGGAGGCGTATAGCCCCCCCCCCCCTGTGGCGGCGTATGTTTTTTGGGTATCCGTGGGTGACGGGCATGGCCATGATCCGCATCCATCGTCAGGCTTTGATATTATGGTTCAAAAAACAGAAATTTTTTACCAAACCCTTGCCTTTGAACCCGAAAATTACCATGTCGGATCAGGGTCAAAAGATCATAAAGTGATATCTTTCGGGATTTAAATATGTCAGGTTGGTCATATTCCCCCTGACGATTAAACGTAAATGATAAAACGTAAAGTGAAGTGAATGACACAGAATATTCTCCGTGACGGGCTTTACCGTGCCTTGGATAAAGTTAAATATGGAACCCTGACCTTGCACACCCCCGAAGGGCAAAGCCGTGTCTTTCAAGGGGCGGAACCCGGCCCGCATGCCATCTTAACCTTGAATAACTGGTCTGTTATTCGTCACATGCTTCTGAAAGGGGATACGGGTTTTGCCGAAGATTACCGCGCTGGTCTTTGGGATACACCCGATCTGACGGCCTTGATGACCTTTGGGTTAAAAAATGATCACGCGATTCAGGATTACCTGTTCGGAAGCCGGATCATGAATATTCTGGCGCGTATGTCCTCTTTTTTCAGATTAAACACCGTATCCGGAAGCCGAAAAAATATTCATGCGCATTATGATCTGGGCAATCGGTTTTATGGTTTGTGGCTCGATCCCACCATGACGTATTCGTCGGCATTGTTTAACCATGCAGGCGAAAATCTGGTGCAGGGACAATATAATAAATATGACCGTATTCTTGAACGTCTCGGTAAAAAATCTGGCCGATTGCTGGAAGTGGGATGTGGTTGGGGTGGATTTGCCGAACGTGCGATCGATACAGGCGACTATGACCTCAAAAGCATTACAATTTCCAAAGCTCAGCATGACTTCGCGCAAGAGCGTCTTAAAAAGAAGGCGCGCATCATGCTTGAAGATTATCGCCATCAAGAAGGACAGTTTGACCATATTGTGTCGATCGAAATGTTCGAGGCGGTCGGCGAAAAATTCTGGCCGGTTTATTTCTCAAAACTAAAAAAACTGCTGTCCCGTCAAGGCAAGGCTGTTATCCAGACAATTATGATTGATGATAAACATTTTGACGCCTACCGAACCTCCGGCGATATGATCCGGCAACATATTTTTCCGGGCGGTATGTTGCCGAGCCCTTCGCGCTTTGCTGAGGAGGCGCGCAAGGCAGGATTAAAAATTACCGATCGTTTTGATTTTGGGTTAGATTATGCCCGAACACTTCAGGAATGGCAGGCGCGTTTTGAAGCCCAATTGCATGATGTTCGGCATTTGGGCTTTGATGATTCCTTTATTCGTCTGTGGCGGTTTTATCTTTCTGCCTGCACGGCCGGATTTTTAACCCAGCGCACAGATGTCATGCAAATTGAATTATCCCATGCATAAATTTTACGGCACGGTGTCAGGATGGGAATGACGTCGCGCGCGCTTCATGCTTATTCGTTTTTGGCGTTGCCGCTCGCCTTTGCCGGACTCCCTTTATATATTCACACGCCTGATTTTTATGCGGTTCACTATGGCCTCTCGCTCGCGATGATGGGGGTTGTTTTGATGGGCATTCGTTTGTTTGATGCTGTCCAAGATCCTTTTATTGGCTGGATTCTCGACCGTGTTTCTGTACCGCGCCAACGATGGGTGGTGGGCGGCGCCGTGGTGGGTATGGCAATCGGTTTTGTTATTTTATATGTGCCGATGAATTTTTTACCCCCGTGGATGTCCTTTACGCTGGGTATGGTGTTGGCCACACTCTGTTTTAGCATTCTGGTCATTCATATGAATGCCCGGGGCAGTTTATGGACACAGGATTATCATCAAAAAACACGCCTGACGGCCATACGTGAATCCTATGGGCTGGCAGGGTTACTTTTGGCGGTATTGTTACCGGCGATTCTAATCCTCTCGCGCCCCGCCGCTCAGACTTACATGCTGTATGCGGCGATCTTTCTGGGCATATTGGTGCTGGCGGGTGTGATGTATATCGGGTGGATGAAACGTCACTCCCTTGATCTTAGTCGCCCTGCGTCAGATGTAAGTGTTAAAACATATCTTACATTCTCAGGGTTTAAATTATTTCTGGGTGTGTATTTTGTATCGTCTTTGGCGTCGGCTATACCGGCGGTATTGGTGCTTTCGTTCATACGGGACCGTCTTGAGGCGGAACAGTATGCTGGGCTTTTTTTAATTCTTTATTTCGTGGCGGGCATTGCTGGGATGCCGTTCTGGCGGTGGCTCGCCCTTAAAACCGACAAACCTTCTGCCTGGATGTGTGCGATGATTTTGGCCGTATTGGCTTTTATTGGCGCGTTTTTTCTATCGGCGGGGGATGTGGTTTTATATGCCGTGATCTGCGTGGCATCAGGTTTGGCATTAGGAGCAGATTTGGCTTTGCCGCCTTCGATGCTTTCTGACCGGATTGACCGGACATATCAGACGGCACATACCTCTTTATTATTTTCTGGTCTTGCCTTTTTGTCCAAACTGGCACTGGCCTTAGGCTCTGGGTTTGCCTTAATCTGGTTGGATTATACGGGTTTTAAGCCGGGGGTGGACAATTCACCGCAAGCCCTTATATCGCTGTCTGTGATATATGCCCTTATTCCCTGCGGGATCAAAATTATCTCGGCAGGGCTTTTGGGGTTTATGATTTTTTTTGAAAAAGAAAGCACCAGATGAGACATTTTTTTTATCTTTTAACCACCATAGGAGTCGCTTTAATTTTAAGCGGATGTTCAGGCATGAAAATTAATGATTACCAAGGCACAACACCTGTTTTAAATCTCGAATCGTATTTCAATGGCCCCATTAAGGCGTGGGGTATTCTGCAAGATCGATCAGGCAAGGTGACACGCCGTTTTGATATCACAATGGTCGGTACGTGGAAAGATGGCGTCGGCACCTTGGAAGAAGATTTTGTTTTCTATGATGGTGAAAAACAGCACCGCACCTGGACGATCACGAAAACAGGGGAAAATACATATGAAGGCCGGGCGGGAGATATTATTGGCACCGCCACGGGCAAAAGTGCCGGTCATGCCATGCAATGGGCATATGATATGGATCTGAAAGTGGATGGATCCACCTACCGTATTCATTTCGATGACTGGATGTTCCAGATGAATGATGGCGTTTTAATCAATCGTTCCTATCTTAAAAAATTCGGGATCACGATGGCCGAGCTCACTATCTTCATGCAAAAACAATAGATATGGCATCGGTTTTTCGCAATCAAACGATCTGGATTGTCGGTGCCAGTACCGGCATGGGTGAATCGTTGGCGCGCGCACTAGCCAAAGAAGGGGCTGTTTTATATTTATCGGCGCGATCTCAGGATAAGCTGGAACAGTTGGTGCGAGAACTGGGGAGCCAGCATACTGCAATTCCTCTTGATGTTTCTGATATGTCTGCGTGCGAAAAAATTGTGTCAGACATTCGCGCCTCAATCCCGCATCTTGACCGGGTTATTTTCATGGCGGCCTTGTATGAACCCACACGCATTGCTGACATTACGCCAGACCAATTCCGGCGCATGGTGGATGTCAATTTGATGGGGGCGTTTCATGTTGTGCGGGCAGTTTTGCCATGGATGCGTGAACATCAGGCGGGTCAGATTGCATTGTGTGGGAGTGTCGCTGGATATCGTGGTCTCCCAAAGGGTCAACCCTATAGTGCCACGAAAGCGGCGCTGATTAACTTTACAGAGAGTTTACGGGTTGAAGAACAAGACCATGGTCTTGATATCAGGTTGATATCCCCGGGGTTTGTAAAAACGCCGCTGACGGATAAGAACAGCTTTGATATGCCCATGATCATCGAAGCCGATATCGCGGCGCAGGAGATTTTGAAAGGGCTTGAATCTTCCCGGTTTGAAATCACTTTTCCGTGGCTTTTTGCGTGTCTCATGAAGATGTTACGCTTATTGCCCTATGGGGTTTATTTTGCTGTGACGCGGCGCATGATCTAACGGATTTTCAGCTTTCCTTAACCTTCTTTTATGCTCTGGCATGGTAAACTGAAAGGGCTATGGATCGGTTTTATACCTTCATCAATTTTCTTCTTTATAAAACGCGCTATCCGTTATGGCCGAAAACCCCCATCATTACGACAGTTGATTCCGAACTTCATCCCGCCAACAATAATATTAAGTCTTAAAAGTTATCCCTAAGGCAGTGCCAAAGCCGATTCTGATTTTGCCATTGGTGCCGATTGGCAGTTTTGGGCATGCGTTGGATCTATCATGTGACTTAGCCAATGAATCAAGCCCTCTCCGTCAGGATCAAATTCAATGCGGGTCTCTGAGTTCAAGCGTTCAATATTAAATAAATCCCGATATTGTAGTGTTGTCATGTGGGTATTTTCAAGTAAAAGGGGTCTCATTTTTCCCTCATGTTCAAATACGCTAAAGGCACTTAAACCCGAACAGCATGACATTTGATAGGGAAAAATAGCCTGAACCCCGGGTCCAATAACCCACTCGCGTGGGTACATTTCATTTCGTTTCCCATCCTTCATCGTGATGTCGATCAGCAATGCAGCCAGATGAGAGATATCATGGGCTTTGGAGGGAGGTGCCGAATACATCACAACACGGGTGATCACATTCGGGTTATGTGGGTCTCGGAAAGCATAAGGACGTTGTGTTGTCACAGGTTGCATGGCATCTGCCTTAAATTCTGTCATGAAGCGGCTGATGTCAGCAGGGTTAACGTTCCCATCGTTTTTTTGATCGATCAAACGTTTGAATGATGAGGCATTATCACGTGTGATCAGAATAGGTTTATGGAATATAAATTCTGGGGCATTAGACATGTTGTTTCCTTTTTACACAGATAATTAACCTTTAAACACATAGTTAATTTTTTGATGGGGATCATATTTTTCAGCTTTGATCCACTTTGATTTAAAATCTTGAACTTCCTTTTCAGACCCTGCTGCTTTTTCAAAGACATGTGTACATTTTCCGTCACATATATGGCCCGTTTCTATGATTTGAACATCATCTATAGAAAAATCTGAGATTCTCTGGCCTGTGATGCCTGCGTTTGCCAGGATAACATTAGCTTCGTGCTGTGACTTTAAATGATTCGCGTATTCCTGAACCGTAACCGTTGGGTTTAATCCTTTCAGATCACTTTGTGTGATCTTTCCCTCGAGTGCTTTTTGTTGAAGTGCTGTAGGGTCAGGGATGGGGTTCCCGCTGGCTCGCTGGAAGTGATCACCGCAAAGGGGACACCCCTTTCCGGTGCAGGTCTCCGGTGCTTTTCCCGCCTCAGCTTTCGGTTGAGCCGTATCTCGCGCCGGCGTGGCTGGTGCGGTGGGGGCGGGCTGTATCGGTGCCGATGGGGGCACACCAGTGGATGACGGCGGTGTGGGTAGTGTGGGTGCACCAGCGGGCGCGGCCGTGCGGGCAGATATATCTGGATTCTGGGGGGGGGGGGCGCCCGGTGCGGGTAAAACATTTGGTGCCGCAGGTGGCGTAGAACCTAAAGCCATAGGCACAACCCCGGGTACAAAGGAGGGATTAATGGTTGGTTTTACATTGCCTGAAGTTGGAAGTATCGGGGCTTGTGTTTTTATCCCTTCAGCTAGTACAGAAGAAATCCCCGTCAGGCTTCGCGGTGTGACGGTATCTATTAATGGTTTGGCTGTCGGGGCAGAAGCGGTTTGACCCACATCAGACACAGGTTGAATGGCGGCCTTAGAAACGCCGGAACTTTCTGTGGACGCGGATGTGAGGGCTGTCACAGTGAGAGAGAGTTTTTCTGGGGCTGTGTTTAAAGCGGCGACGATAGGTATGGTGCGCGGAGCCTCAGATGATATCGCAGAGATAAAGTTTTGAGGTAAAATTGACAGTTGAGGAGTAGATAGTCCAACGATCTGGGTACGTAACGTTGCCTGTCCTGTTTCTTGAGCGAGCGTATCTTTGAGGGAATCTAAGCCGCCTATGCGTTCAATGACTGTTTGAACATGGGGCGGAAGAGAAGAGATATCCATCGTACCGGATGTGATCTGTGGTAAGGCGGTCGAGATGATGACCGTTTGTAGTTCTGCCAAAATCGTTTGAGATTCTCCTGAAGGCAGGGTGCGTATCGTATCAGCGAGGTTCGACACGAAAACCGCGCGTGAAGCATCTTGTGCGATCAATAAGGCAATCTGTTCGATGCCCCCCAAACGCTCGATCAACGCTTGAGTGTCAGGTGGCAGGTCGGCGATGTTCAGTTGGCCTTGCGCCACTTGTTCGGTTAGCGTGGCTAAATCCTGTGTCATGATTTCGGCTTGGCGCAGGGCATAAACCTGTTCCACCAGCGTCGCGTGGTATTGTGTTTCTGCAAGCCTAGGCAAAATTTCGGATAAACCCGTAAAAACAGAAGCAGGAAGATTGGCTTGCCCGGCGACCGCCGTCAATCCGGCCAGTGCTTGAGCCAGTGCCAGCGCGGGTTTAGAAGGATCTACTAAAAGCGATTCTTTTAAATCATCACGGATTTTGATCAGTTCCGCCTTGAGCTCAGGCGATGCCGAAGGATCTTGGGACAGGGTTTCCAGCTGTGCCATGACCTCAAGGATGCGCTCGCCGATGTCAAAATTATCATTCTGCGCCACATATTGACCCAGACCCGCGGTCATCAGTATCCCGGACAATTCAGGTTGTTGTCCCAAGGTTTCAAGAGAAAGCGTCACTGCCGAGAGAAGAGCAGGGGGGATTTGTGCATGGGCACCCAGAGTCAATGTCTGTGTGATGGCTTGAGCCAATCCCGTAATGGCTTGAATGTCTGGCGTTCCTGCCATCAAAGCATTTTTGAGTGCCATCATATTATTGATCAATCCAAGCGCGGCAGGGGATAAACCTTCAGGCCCCGCCTGTTTTAAGATGTCTTGAATGATGTCTTGTATTTTTTGTGCCGAGGCACCGCCCCCCGCCAGTCCGGCAATACCCGCCAAGGCGTGTTCTAATGTTTCCAGCCCGTCCAAATCTTCCTGAGACGGGGCTTCGGTCATGAGCCAGACAGATGTTTTTCCCCACACGGCATCAAACACACGGTCGGCTCCGGCATTCGATGTTGTACCGCCGCCGCCGAAATTCAGATGACGCACGACCTGCGTGGCGAATTCCCCAACACGTGATGCCCCGGTCAAAGCCACAACATCAGCAATGCCGTTTTTAAAAGTCTGTGCCGGTTTTTCTTTGCTGACATCGAGTGAAATCCAGATGGGTTTTGCGTTAACCGCCCGGGAAAAACTGGCACCCCGGGTGATCCAGTATTCTTTGACAGCCATAACAAGATCAGAAGATAGGTCATAAGACACACCCAGATCTTCGAGGGCTTGTGCAAAATCAATCAACGCTTGGTGCGGGATCCCTGAAACGCTGATCCGGATCGGTGTATTTTGCCGCTCTTGTTTTTGAATCAACAAGGTGGCGAGAAGATTAAGCCGATCCATCGGTGCCTGATCCAGCAACCCGTCCCCTTCGGTTTCAGATGAAAGGGCGCGTGCGACCAGATCCTGATCCAGAAATGTCTGTTCTTTTAACGCGGTGGCCATCGGCAGATCATATCGTCTAGTTTATTTTTAAAGTTGTTATAATATAACACTGTTGTCCGGGCAATTTAATTCGAAGGGCTCAGGCCTTGCTTCATAAATTCCTGCACTGTGTCCTCAACGGATATCTTGCGTGTCGGTGTCGGCGACTTGGCAGGCTCTGTGATACATAAGGCCTGAGCCAGTTGATCCATGACACGCAGGTGATCCACATGCGGGGCGGTGCCCACCACTAACCCAGCCGCCAGTCCGGCTCGCATCAGGATTTTTTCTGTGAGGCTGGCCGTGGAAAAGCGAAGTTTATACCATGCCCCGCCAATGGCCACCGTCATCGCCCCCGAGAGACCCAAGGCCAGTGGCGTGGCGAGCGGGATTCCGGCTGACGCCGCCGATACCATGATCGCGGGCGTGAGTAGGTTTGGCACGGCATAACAGGTGATGAGGTGAGAGGCACCCGCCGCGGCGCCGATACTGCAGGCGCAATCTACCCCCCCGGCACATCTGTTCCATAAACGTGTCAGTCTTAATGCCCACGTCGGTTTGGGTTGTTCGTGGGATAATCCCCAATTAATATCTTCCGGTAAATCGACCTGTACATGTTCAGGCATGTGCTATTCCTCGCATAAAATGACCAATATCTCCTTGACGGAGGTCAATAAAATTTATGCGAAGAAGGGGGATCCTCTGGCTTCGGGGAGGTGGAAACGCACCTGAGGTGGCTCAACAAAATATGTTACCCGAGGTTCCGCCGATATAAAGGCCAACACTAGCGGAGGAATGGACAAGGTGGGTAAATTCGCCCCGCCCTGTGCCAGAAAATAGGGGCATGTATCGCCGGAATGTGAAGATGCAGGTGTTTGATCTGAGCCCGATCCAGCCGCGTCAATAAAAATTGTTTTTTCCCCTATCCCCGAACAGATGACGAGGGCAACTTTACCTGCTCCCGTGATATGCGGCATGAAACCTGCCGGGATCACGAATTGGGAGAGAGTCGCCAGTAGAGCGATCATCATAATCCCCCGCCGCATCAGGCAAGGCCGAGCCGAGAAAAGGGATGATATACGTAAAGAGCTCATTTATCCGTGGATCCACTGATATCCTACCAGATTAAAAACCAAAATGGCGGATGCTGCAATCAAGAAGAAAGGTTTTTTGCCGCCTTTGGTTTGGCATCCGCAGGAAGATGTTTGTGTTTTTCGGGCGTAAAACCAAAGCCCCCAGCTGAGGGTGAGGAGTACAAAAGAAATTGACATAATTTCTATACGCCAAGGGTGAAATATGCCGCTAATGTGGGAGAGAAAATGACTACTTTCCCCATCAAATCCGATGAGCGTCAGTAAGCCAGCCAGTCCGGCTACGGCCGGAACCACACAGCAAAAAATGCATAAATACTGACTAAAGGACGCTAAGACCGCAAACCCGGCTACGACATTTTTCACGGCATGTTTTCGTTCATATGCATGGTGTCACAATGATTAGGCGGCTTGTGTTTTCTGAAACCAGACCGGAAAAGGGTCTTTCAGCTTTTCCGCTTTTTTACGATCTTTTAGATAGTCCTTCACCAGACAGGAATCAAGCCGGGAAATGATCTCTTGCGTGTTCATTTCATCCTTTAACCCAATAAAGACGATTTCCTGACGCCGATCCCCATAGGCCTTATCCCAGTAACGTTTGATGACGGCGTCAAAATCTTCGCCTTCCGGCCATTGATTTTTGGGGATGATTGCCCACCATCGGCCAATACCTTGGTGCCGGACAAAGGCGCCTGCCTGTGCCACCTCGCCCACGAAATCAGGCCGCGTGGATATCCAGAAAAAACCCTTGGCACGGATGACACCGTTCCAAGGTTCCTGAAAAAAATCATGAATTTTTTGCGGGTGAAAGGGCTCTCGGGCGCGGTACACAAAACTGGTGATGCCATATTCTTCGGTTTCCGGCACATGATCTTTGAAATGATACAGTTCCTGCGCCCAGAGGGGATGTTCCTGCGCTTCTTGCAGGTTGAACAAACCCGTGCCCATGACCTGATCCAAATCAACTTTTCCCTGCGTGGTTTCGATGAGACGAGCTTTGGCATTCAGTCCACGAATAATACCCCGTACGATATTTTTCTGGTCTGTGGATACCAGATCCATCTTGTTCAAGATGATCACGTTAGCGAATTCAATTTGATCGACCAATAAATCAACTAGCGTGCGGTTGTCCTCTTCACCCAAACTTTCACCAATATCGCGGATAAAATCAGTTGAGCTATATTTATCAATCAAGTTCGCAGCGTCCACCACCGTGACCATCGTGTCAAGATTTGCAATATCCGACAGGCTCTCCCCTGCTTCGTCCCTGAATTCGAAAGTTGTGGCAATTGGCAATGGCTCCGCGATACCGGTGCCTTCGATTAATAAATAATCATACTTCTTGCTTTCGGCCAAGGCGCGCACTTCGGTCAGCAAGTCATCCCGAAGGGTACAGCAAATGCATCCGTTGGACATTTCGACCATTTTTTCTTCGGTGCGGGAGAGATTAGCCCCGCTTTTGTCAATCAGGGCTGAATCAATGTTCACGTCGCTCATGTCATTGACAATGACCGCTACTTTTTTACCTTCACGGTTATTTAAAATATGTGTGAGTAAGGTTGTCTTACCCGCCCCCAGAAAACCGGATAAGACCGTCACAGGAAGTTTAGGCGTTTCTGACATAGAAAGAGAGGTCATAAGAGATATCCATGATAAAAAATTAAACTGTTATAATATAACATATGTGTGCTTGTTTTAACGGGCTCAGGGCGGTATAACAAGTAAAATTATATCCGGTTTAAAAACAAGGGTTTCTCAATCATGCTTCGCACACGCCAGCTATCTCTGATACCTGCCTTGGGGCATGTCTTGGCTTTCGACGATCTTGATTTGCCTGCAGGCGAAAGCTTTTTGATTCTGGGACAGTCCGGATGTGGCAAAAGTACGTTTTTAAATCTTTTATCTGGTCTGCTTCGTCCCGCGTCGGGGGAAATTTCCTTTGAGGGTCAGGCCTATGATTTTAACCATGATGGTGCCTTATCCAAGATAAGGGCACAAAATTTCGGGTTTGTCTTCCAGCGGCTTCATTTGATAGGTCACTTAAGCGTGGTGGATAATATTTGTTTGGCGTTTTTGGCGTCCGGCGCACAACAGGCGCGATCAAAGGCACTCTCTTATTTAGATTCCCTTGGAATAGGTGACAAGGCAGAGGCCAAAGCATCAACATTAAGCGTGGGGGAAGCCCAGCGTGCAACAATCGCCAGAGCCTTGGTGCACGCGCCGAAAATTCTTTTTGCCGATGAACCGACATCCGCCCTCGATGACCATCATGCCGCCCAGGTGATGTCAGTTTTATCTGATTACAGCCAAAAACATAAAGCATCTCTTGTTGTGGCGACACATGATGCCCGTATTCAACCTTATTTCACCCATATTCGGAATATGACACAATGACTGACTTATCTTTGATACTGGCGTCATTACGCGCACGATTTTTCTCCTGTAGCTTATCTTTTTTACTTACGTTTTTCGGCGTGATGCTGGCGACTGTTTTGGTTTTGTTTGTTCATCATGTCCATCATCGCTTTGAATCTGATATCAAAGATATTGATGTCGTGGTGGGAGCTAAAGGTAGCCCGCTCCAAATCATCCTCTCTTCCGTTTATCATGTGGATATGCCCACAGGCAATATTCCCTATACCAGTGCTCAGAACATCATGAAAAGCCCCGGTGTCAAACAAGCCATTCCGCTGGCGCTCGGCGATAGTGCCCATGGATTTCGTATCGTCGGAACCACCAAAGCCTATGCCGATCATTATAATGTGCCCTTGGCCGACGGCACTTTCTGGGATGCCCCGTTCGAAGCCGTCGTCGGCGCGGATACGGGGTTAAAAACAGGGGATCAGTTTCAAGGTGCCCACGGGTTAATGCCATCCCCGGATGATCATGACGCGGACGAAGATCATGGTACGTATCAGGTGGTGGGGGTACTGGCGCGATCCGGCACCGTTTTGGATCGTTTGATTTTGACGGATATCGATAGCGTGCTGATTATTCACGGACAAGATCCAGTCAATTATAAGAATTATAAACATGACCATGCAACAGGACATCATGATCATCACCACGACCACGATCATGGATCTGCGCCCGAAATCACAGCCTTATTGTTGACCGTGAAATCTCACCTGGATCATATTAATCTACCCCGAACGATCAACCGGAAAAGCGATCTTCAGGCCGCGCATCCGCCCACGGAAATGGCGCGTCTTTACGGGTTGATGGGCATGGGTCAAAAAACGGCCGGATTTTTATCTGTCTTTTTGGTCATGATGGCCGCGCTCAGTATTTTTAGCGGTCTGGCCAATAGCCTAGACAATCGATTGGGTGATGTGGCTGTGTTGCGCGCTATCGGGTTTTCATCTCGGCGGGTGATAGGGCTTATTTTATGTGAGGCTCTGTTTTTAACGCTTGCAGGGCTTTTGGCTGGCCTAGCGGGCGGGTATGGCGTGTATGCATTTCTGACAGCATATATGGCACCGCTTTCGGCATCGGGGGCAAATGTGTTTGTTCTGCCACCTGCCTTGATCTGGATCATGATAGGGGTTGTGGTGGCTGGGTTTGTGTCTGGGATGATCCCGGCATGGCGGGTGCGACATCTGGATATTGCGCGGCAACTCAGCCGGGCGTTATAATATCCCCATGTTCACAAAAAGAGTGATGTCGCTATGTCTTGTATGTCTGCTAGGCGCCATGTCCCCGGCATTGGCGATTGAACAAAAGGAATTCACCGAAGAAACATTCACCACAGAATTCTTGGTGTCTAATATTCCTGAGTTTGTCTCTACGCCCAAAGGGGGGACGGCTTGGGAAATATTGGCCAGTACGGTCGAGGTCCCCTATAGCGAAACCACGTCGGATGGGCTGACCAACGAAGGGAGCCGGCCTGAATTTCCCCCGATCGTTCGGGCACTGGATGGGAAAGAGGTGATCATGCAGGGATATATGTTCCCCCTATCCCCGCACGAAGACCAATCCATGTTTTTATTTGGGCCTTTTCCCATGTCATGCCCGTTTCATTATCACGTCACGCCGAATATGGTGATTGAGGTCAGCGTGGCTAAACCTATTCCCTTATCTTTTGAGGCCATTAACGTTAAAGGGGTTATCCAATTGGTTCCCCGAGATGATGAATTCAATATTTTCTATCGTATTCAAAATGCTGAGGTAATTAAGCCATGAAACCGGATATTAAAAAAATATTGGTTCAAGCCGAACAAATATGTGCGCAGAAAGATGTTCGGTTGACCGAATCGCGCCGGTATGTATTGGCGATTATTGCCGGTTCTTCAAAACCCTTGGGCGCGTACGATATTTTAAAATCATTGTCCCGAAAAATGGACAACCCCAAACCCCCCACGGTGTATCGGGCGATCGAGTTTTTGCAAGTACAGGGATTTATTCACCGGATTGAAAGTTTGAATGCCTATGTCATATGTGACGCGCATCATCATCATACGGGATCTCAATTCATGGTCTGTGATGATTGTGGCAAGGTGACCGAAGCGCATTTATGCGATTTGCCAACCCCTCTTTTGGATAAAACCAAAAAAGAGAATTTCAAATTATCATCATGGAACGTTGAGTTACACGGTCTGTGTGCCGGGTGTCAGTAGAATCGAAAGATGATCAGACCGTTTCATCAAAAACAGACAATAATTCTTTGGTCATCTCATCCGATGCTTTGAGGGTCGCGACGTTCGCTTTGTAGGCGATCTCGGCGAGTTTAAGGTTGACCGCTTCTTCGGACAAATCAACCGTATCGGCGATACCGGGGGTCGTCAGATTGGCCACGCGCTCTGCGCTTTGGGCGACCTTATTTGACGCCGTCGTTAAACCGGATAATGCAGAGGAAATAGCATCCAACATATTTATAGTGTATCATTTATACATTAATAACGTGTTGAAAAAGCACGCCCTAACGGAGTTATCCCCATGATTTTTCGTAAACCATTGATCTTGCTTGTTTTTTTATGCCTTGCCGCGCCGGCGCAGGCAGAGCCCAAGCCCTCGCCCTTCTGGTGGCCGTCGAATCACGAGAAGTGGGAGTCGGCCAAAAAGCACACCAGAATGCTTGAAAACGGCAAGCATACCCAAAACAGCCAGTGGCGGGATCAGGATTGGTATGCGCAGGACTGGATATCCCAACGCGGCGGCGATGGTATGGCGTTAATCCGCGGGTTTTACGATAACCGCATTCTTCACGATCAAAAACAAGATGACGGGACAGCCGTGTTGGTGGTGGGGCCGCATTTCTACCGGCTTTCTGGGTTCGATAAACGCCGGGTTGTGCAAACTGTGGATGCGGTGTTTGGCATGACCCGCCGTGACCCGCATGCCGTGATCCGTTTGAAAGACTGGCATACGCGCCGGGATGTCGGTGTTTACAATGAATACGGCCTTAGTCTTCAGTAAGAAAACGATTATAATTTGGCATTGACCCTGTCTTGGGTCACGATTCCCTTACGGCTTTCGCGCCAGACGATAAACACATTGGACGCAATCACAATAAATCCACCGATCCATATGGCCGTGGATGGCCAGTCTCCCCAGATCATCCAACCAAATAGTGTGGCCCAGATAATACCGGAATAATTAAAGACCGTGACCACCGCGGCGGGCGCATTTTTAAACGCCAGCGAGAGCAGAAATTGAGCCAGTGCCCCGGTGAGCCCCACCGCAAACAAAAGCGGAATTTCCCCTAGCGTCGGCGGTTTGGCGACAAACGGAAGCGGCAGGGCACAGACAATCGTGCCGATCATCACAAAATAAAATGTCACCGTTTCCGGTTTTTCAAATTTTCCGAGATGCCGAAGTATTGTTTGAAGCGTGGCATGCATAAAAGCGGCGGATAAGGCGAGAATAATACCTATGCTATTGACGTCGCCTGTGGGTTTCAACATGACCAAAACCCCCATAAAACCGATAATGACAGCCCCCCATCGCCAAGGTCCGACTTTTTCCTTTAGGAAAAAATAACCCAAGGCAGGAATAAATAACGAGGCCGTGAATAAAAAGGCTGTTGTGTCTGCCATGGGCATCGCCGCAAAGGCCGCAAAGGTAACCATCAAGCTGAGTGCGCCGACGACAGATCTGGCTAGAATACCCCCCGGTTTTTGATTGATCACCAAAATTTCCCGTTTTCCCATGATAAAAATAATAAACAGGAAGGGCAGAGTTGCGATCAGGTTCCGGTAGAAGGCAATTTCAATGACGGAGTGCGTCTCGCTCAAGATTTTGGCAAACACATTCATCACGGCCAGCATAAAAAAAGCCGCTACGGCGGCGATCATGCCTTTGACGGGGTTATCGATATGCGGGGCAGGGTTTTCCGATGGGGTCATAACGAGCGTATCCTGCGCCATAAAAAAGGGGCAATCAACCTTTTTGGTTCATTGCCCCCTTTTGACAGGATATGTATCAGGAATGGATTAGTTTTTGGCTTTATCAACCAATTTGTTTTTACCAATCCAGGGCATCATCGCGCGCAGACGTGTGCCAACTTCCTCGATGTTATGTTCTGATTCAAGACGGCGTGTGGCCTTGAAGGACGGCTGGCCGGCCTTGCATTCCAACATCCAGTCACGGGTGAAACGGCCGGATTGAATATCATCCAGAACACGTTTCATTTCGGCCTTGGTCTCATCGGTCACAATACGGGGCCCGGTTTTGTAATCCCCGAATTCAGCCGTGTTGGAAATCGAATACCGCATGTTGGCCAAACCACCTTCATAGATCAGATCCACGATAAGTTTTACTTCGTGCAGACATTCAAAATAGGCCATTTCTGGGGCGTATCCGGCTTCGGTCAAGGTTTCATATCCGGCCTTGATCAACGCACACAAGCCGCCGCATAGAACTGCTTGTTCGCCAAATAAATCGGTTTCGCATTCTTCACGGAACGATGTTTCGATGATCCCCGAACGTCCGCCGCCGATGGCCGATGCATAGGATAACCCCACATCTTTTGCCTTGCCGGACGCATCTTGATGCACGGCAATCAAACACGGAACGCCGCCGCCTTTCATATATTCGCCGCGTACCGTGTGGCCGGGGCCTTTGGGGGCGACCATGAAGATGTCGAGATCCTTGCGCGGCTCAATCAGGTTGAAGTGAATATTCAATCCATGGGCAAACGCCAGCGCCGCACCTTGCTTCATATTGTCATGAAGATGATTGTAATAAATATCACGCTGTAATTCATCGGGCGTGGCCATCATCATGACATCTGCCCATTTTGCCGCTTCGGTCACATCCATGGTTTCAAAACCGGCTTCTTTGGCTTTTTTGTTTGTGGGGGAATCCTGACGTAACGCGATCCGCACATTTTTACATCCGCTATCGCGTAGATTGGCGGCATGGGCATGACCCTGAGAGCCATAACCGATCACGACCACTTTTTTGTTTTTTATCAAATTCACATCGCAATCCGTGTCGTAATAAACACGCATGGACGCAGGTGCGGAGCCAGCATTGGCCGGTTTCAAGGCAGTCACATTATTGGATCGGGTCATAAACATTCCTTTGATGAAGCGTTAAATGGCTATTGATGAAGCCGACAAAAAACCACCAAATTCAGGCAAAATCAAGCCTGATGCGCACAAAATAAGCCTGAAGATGTCTGTTTTGAAATAATCTTATCGAATGGATAATGATTATTGTGCCATGGCAGCGTCCATGACCTCGGTCAGTTTCAGGAAATCTTCAAATGACCCCGTGATCTGGCCGTCTTTTTTGCCATAGAGTGTGTCATCCATCTTGACCTGTACAATCATGGCTTTATGAGAGCTTTTGAAAAAGCCCCATTGTTGGGCAAAAAGACAAGAATAAGATTTATTGGTTTCCACCCATCCATCTTTTTGAAGAATGTCGAGGGTGACCCGGCGATGAAGGCCTTCAGGGTTTTCTTCATTGGAAAAATTCTGGGATTTGACTTCCTTGATTTCCTTGGGTGCCATCAACGCGCCCAAACCGGCCGCACATCCTTTGGCCATTTTGGCATCGGCCTGATCTTGGGATACACATCCCGATAATAACAGAGCCGAAGCCATGCACGCGGTCAGAAGTAATTTTTTCATCGGTTTTTCTCCCTTAAATAAATGTAATGTGTTTAATCTATATGTGTGCCGCGGGAAATGGCGGCGGCACCTGTCCGGTTGACATCGGCAAGACCCAGCGGGCGCATCAGGTTAATAAATGCATCAATTTTTTCAGACGTTCCCGTGACCTCAAATACAAAAGACTCCAGCGTGCTATCCACCACCTTGGCACGGAAAATATCGGCCGTACGCAACGCTTCAATCCGTTTATCACCGGCACCCACGACTTTAATCAACGCCAGTTCACGTTCCACATGCGGGCCAAATAGCGTGAGATCCGTCACCCGGTGGACAGGCACTAATTTGGATAACAGATTTTTGATCTGTTCAATCACCATGGGCGTGCCGGAACAAATCACGGTAATACGCGATAAATTATTCACCGGGTCTGTTTCCGCCACGGTCAAACTCTCGATATTATATCCCCGGCCTGAAAATAACCCAACCACGCGCGCCAGCACACCCGGCTCATTATTCACCAGAATGGACAGCGTATGAAACGCCTCTAGCTGTTTGACAGGATCCGCGCCATAGACACTTTGGGACGGCACCGGGACAGAGGAATTCTTTTTTCTTGCCATATGAATGGTTTACGGCGAATTCGCGCGCCTGTCTAGGTTCTTTATAACGTTCAATAAATTCAAAGAGATAGAATATCGTCCCCTCAGGCATATGCAGGGTTGATTTTGCGCGCGAAGGGGACTATAACCCACCAGCTTTGTTCATTGACGCGGGATGGAGCAGCCCGGTAGCTCGTCAGGCTCATAACCTGAAGGTCGTAGGTTCAAATCCTACTCCCGCAACCAATTCCCCTTCCAGGGA
>CAZZGO010000017.1:0-8052 GCA_964654245.1 uncultured Pseudobdellovibrionaceae bacterium
GCTTTGCCCAACCCCCCGGGGGGTGTTCTTAAAAATTTTTTTCAATTTTTGGGGTACCGGCTTGACGGGGGGGGCGGGGGTGACCATAATGCGGGCGTATTTACCCCTTATCAGGAGATGACGTGTGAGCGCCGGTATTCAAAACGCCTTGATTAACCTTAACGCCAAGATTGAGGCGCTGTCTCAGGTGGCGGATCAAAAATTACAGGCACCCAAAAAATCCGGTCAGCCTGATTTATTCTCGGTGGTCAGTGGCGGGGCGAAAAAGCCCGTCAATGCCAATGCGCTGGATACCAAAATGCTGGCCTCTCGTCTGGATAGCGCGATCAGCAAGGTCGAACAAATCCTGAAAGAAGGGAAAGCGTAAGATGGCCGAAGTCAATGTCACGCTAAATGGCCGCGTATACGGTATTGCCTGTGATGACGGGCAGGAACGCCGGGTGAAGGATCTGGCGGCCTATGTGGATCAGAAATTAAAGGAAATATCCCGCGCCGGGGCGGCCTCGAACGAAGCACACTTGCTGGTTTTGGCCTCAATTATGCTGGCCGACGAAGTCTTTGATATGAAAGATGGCCGTGTGGCATCTCCGGCCAATACAGCCGCCAAGGCACCTATGGC
Source organism: uncultured Pseudobdellovibrionaceae bacterium (assembly GCA_964654245.1). Classification (GTDB taxonomy): domain Bacteria; phylum Pseudomonadota; class Alphaproteobacteria; order Micavibrionales; family Micavibrionaceae; genus UWPOB-MICAV1. The sequence continues at coordinate 620 of CAZZGO010000017.1, forward strand.
CATTCAGATGACCCCCGAAGATGAAGCCAATATCATCTCGGCGATTGATCATCTGGCCGCCCGCATTGATACCATTGCAGGAAGTCTATCAAAGCTGTAATATAGAAATTAATAGAAGGGCTACGGGGCGCGTGATCAGCCTTTATCCCAGAGGCCGATAATCGTTCGCATCGGGAGCTGTCCCTGCCAAGGCCGTGGCTTTGGTATATGGCGCCCACCTGTTTGACAGGGCCACATGCGGATACCGTTGCTGACACGGCCTCCGTGGCTTTTCTTATTTTTTGTGTATGATCTTCCGGCATGAATAAATCCTCTTTGCGTGAACAAGCGATATTCCACCGGGATCGTCTTCCCCGGCGTGAGGCAGATTTTGAGTCCGTGTCTGCCCTTTTCTTCAAACATATCCCCCTACAGGCAGGACAAGTACTGGCCGGATACTGGCCCCGGGGAAGTGAATTTGATGTGAGATATATTTTGGATGATGCCCTGAAAGCCGGGGTCACATGCGCCTTGCCGGTCACGGAAAAAGGATCTCGTCACATGATTTTTAGGGTATGGGATGGCAAGACACCACTTGTGTCCGGCGGCTTTGGCCTGATGGAACCCGGGGAAGGCGCGGCGATATTGCCGGATATTGTTTTGGTACCGTTACTGGCGTTCGACCGGCGGGGGCACCGTCTGGGGTACGGTAAGGGATATTATGATACGGCATTGGCGGATCTGCGTGCCCAAAAAAACATACGGGCAATCGGTGTTGGATATGGCGAACAAGCCGTGCTATTTAACCTGCCATCGGAACCACATGATCAAAAACTGGATATGATGATCACGCCGCACGGGATCACGGATTTTTAAAAAACGGATAATCATTTATCATGCGTATATTATTTATTGGGGATGTGATGGGGCGGTCAGGGCGGGATGCCCTGGCGAAACATATGCCGATCTTGAAAAAATCGCTCTCCCCGGATGTTGTGATTGTGAATGGCGAAAATGCCGCGCATGGCATTGGCATTACCCCAAAAATCTGTGAGGAATTTTATGCACTGGGCGTGGATGTCATTACCACGGGTAACCATGTCTGGGATCAACGGGAAATCATTCCCTATATTGCCCGCGACCCGCGCTTGCTTCGCCCGATAAATTTCCCCAAACATACACCGGGTGAGGGTTTATTTATTCACACCCTGCCTGGGGGGGCAAAGATTGCCGTGATCAATGCGATGGCGCGGCTTTTTATGGATCCGCTGGATGATCCCTTTGCCAAAATTGATGACGCCTTACAAAATCTGAAAATGGGTCAAAACATATCGGCCATTTTTATTGATTTTCATGGCGAGGCCACATCGGAAAAAATGGCCTTGGCACATTATCTGGATGGTCGGGTCAGTGCGGTGGTGGGCACACATACGCACATGCCCACGGCAGACGGCCAAATTTTGAACGGCGGCACGGCTTTTCAATCGGACGCCGGCATGACCGGGGATTACAACAGCGTGATTGGGGTCAAGCCTGAGATTTCGACCTATCGCTTTACGCGCAAAATGCCTGGGGAAAAAATGGTGCCCGCCGAAGGCGAAGCCACCGTCTGTGGATGTTTGATTGTAACGGACGATAAAACTGGAAAAGCAACATCGATTGATTCTGTGATTATCGGCCCCCGACTTAAAAACAATCTGCCGACCATATAACGAATATCGGCCTTTTTATTGACTTTTTCACTGTGATCCCCCCCGTCCGTATGATAGATATAGGGCACGAGGTTTTTCTGATGGCTGGTCATTCCAAATTCAAAAATATCATGCACCGCAAAGGTGCCCAGGACGCCAAACGTGCCAAGATGTTCACTAAGGCACAGCGTGAAATCACGGTGGCGGCGAAATTGGGGGGGGCGGATGTCAATTCAAACCCCCGTCTTCGGTCTGCCTTGGCGGCGGCGCGGGCGGTCAATATGCCCAATGACCGGATCAAGCGCGCCATCGAAAGTGCTACAGGTGCTGGTAAAGACGCCGATTATGAATCCATCCGCTACGAAGGATACGGGGCAGGGGGTGTGGCCATCATTGTCGAAACCTTGACCGATAACCGAACCCGCACCGTGGCCGATGTGCGTGCGTCATTCACCAAATATGGCGGGTCATTGGGCGAAACGAATTCCGTTGGGTTTATGTTCGATCATGTCGGGGAAATTATATATCCTGCAAAAATTGCGTCTGCAGAATCTGTATTCGAGGCCGCGCTGAATGCGGGTGCCGATAATGTCGAAAGCGACGATGAAAGTCATGTGATCACCTGTTCCATCACTGATCTTGCGCCGGTGCGGGACGCATTGGTCAAAATTCTGGGGGAGCCGGAAAAATCCGGGTTTGTCTGGAACGCGAATGTCAAAACCCCGGTCGATGAAGATACGGCGCGGTCTGTGCTCAAACTCATAGACGTGCTCGAAGATAATGACGATGTTCAAAATGTGTATACGAACTTCGAGGTCAGCGATGATATCCTGCAAAGGCTCGCCGGATGACCCGTATCCTTGGCATTGATCCCGGCCTGACAAAAACCGGATGGGGCGTGATTGATGTGACGGGCAATCGATTGGCCTATGTGGCCTCGGGTTTAATTAAAACAACGCTGGCGTTGACCGTCCCGGAACGCCTTAAGCAAATCGATGAAGGCCTTCAGGAGGTCATGGCACAGTTTAAACCCGACACATCGGCGGTCGAAGAAACTTTTGTGAATAAAAATCCGCTCGCGGCTTTAAAATTGGGGCAGGCGCGGGGCGTCGCCTTAGTCGTGCCGGCGCGTCTTGGGTTGTCCGTGGGCGAATATCCGGCCAACCTGATTAAAAAATCAATCGTGGGGGCAGGACACGCCGCCAAGGAACAGATGGGGATGATGATAAGGGTGTTACTTCCGGCCTGTGGGGATATCGGCGAAGATGAAGCCGACGCACTGGCGGTGGCGATTACCCATGCGCATCACGCCCAAACCAAAAAGGTGTATGGAACATGATTGGAAAATTATCCGGGACCGTCGATCACGTGGGCGCCGATTATCTTTTGCTGGATGTCGGCGGGGTGGGGTACGTTGTGCATGCATCATCCCGTTCCTTGTCCCGCGCCGGGCAAAAAGGCGATCCCGTTTCGATGATGATTGAAACCCATGTGCGTGAAGACGCGATTAATTTATACGGGTTTATCGATGCCGATGAACAACAATGGTTCCGGCTTTTATACTCCGTGCAGGGTGTGGGCCCTAAGGCGGCCTTGTCTATTTTAAGTGTCTGCCCCCCTGAACAACTGGCGTTTATGATTGTCTCAGGGGATAAAGCCAGCATCACCCGTGCCGAAGGCGTTGGACCCAAACTGGCGGTCCGAATTTTAACAGAATTAAAGGATAAGGCCGGGAAGATGGAATTATCCCCCGCGCCTGTGGGTAAGAATGTGAATAAATCTGCGCCTGTGCCGGTTCAGGGTGCCGTTCAAGACGCGGTATCGGCTTTGGTGAATTTAGGATATGCCCGGGCAGATGCGTTTCAGGCGGTTTTATCCGTTCAAGACGGGACGAATGACAATCTATCCGATATGATCAAAAAAGCCTTGAAGGAATTATCGGCATGATCAACCCGGCCTTGCAAAAAAACCGTCTGGACGGCGAACATACAGACGAAACATCTGTGCGTCCGCTCCGTTTAGATGATTTTATCGGTCAGGCCGGGGTGAAAGATAATTTGCGGGTATTTATTCATGCCGCCAAAAATCGCGGTGATGCGATGGATCATGTCCTTCTTTTTGGCCCCCCCCGGCCTGGGCAAAACCACCTTGGCGCAAATCATTGCTAAGGAACTGGGTGTGGGGTTTCGGTCAACATCCGGGCCTGTGATTTCCAAGGCCGGAGATTTGGCGGCGATTTTGACTAATCTGGAACCTCATGATGTGTTGTTTATTGATGAAATTCACCGCCTGAATGCCACGGTCGAAGAAATTTTGTATCCGGCCATGGAAGATCGAAAACTGGATTTGATTATCGGCGAAGGGCCCGCCGCGCGTTCCGTTCAAATTGACCTGCCGCCTTTTACGTTGATCGGTGCGACCACCCGAAGTGGGCTGTTGACTAATCCGCTCCGTGATCGGTTTGGCATTCCGCTTCGGCTTGAATTCTACACGCAGGACGAATTGGCCTTTATCGTTCAGCGCTCGGCGCGTCTTTTGGATATGGATCTAACCCCGGATGGCGCCGAAGAAATTGCCCGGCGGTCACGCGGCACCCCGCGTATTGCCGGACGTCTGACACGGCGCGTGCGCGATTTTGCGTCTATGGCGGGGCAATCTAAAATTGATTCTCAGGCGGCTGATATGGCGTTAAAACGTCTGGATGTCGATGCCAGCGGCCTTGATTCCATGGATCGGCGGTATATGACCTGCCTCATTGAAAATTATGGCGGCGGGCCTGTGGGGGTGGAAACGATCTCGGCTGTCCTGTCCGAACAACGGGATGTCATTGAAGATGTGATTGAGCCTTATTTGATCCAACAGGGTTTGATCCAGCGCACACCGCGTGGCCGTATGGTCGCGGGTAAGGGCTATCAATATTTTGGTCTGAAGCCCAAGAATCCTCCTCCAGATATGTTTGCCGAATAAATGAAACATGCTTGCGAATTCAGAGTGTATTACGAAGATACCGATGCGGGCGGGATCATGTATCACGCCAGTTTCATTCGGTTTTGTGAACGTGGCCGGACAGAATTTATGCGCACGCTTGGTATGTCCTGTTCCGAACTGGATAATGTTGATGGCCTTATTTTTGTCATACGGCATCTTGAGGCAGATTATCTGAAATCGGCACGTCTGGATGATCTACTTCGGGTTGAAAGTCACATTCACACGTTGAAAAATACATCTTTTGTGATGAAACAGTCTATATTTTGCCAAAATTCCGTGCTTTTTAGCATGATGGTCACCGTGGTCTGTATCGACAAATCCGGAAAACCTGTACGCCTGCCGGACAAGCTCCGGACTCAGTTTAAACCTTATGTGAAAGAGGAAGAATAACATGGAACCTATCCCAGATCGCGCCGTCGAAGCCGTTGCCGCCGGTGCTTCGTTTCATGGGGATTTAAGTATGTTCGGACTGTTCATGCAGGCGGATCTGATCGTAAAAACGGTCATGATTATGTTATTTCTGGCGTCTATCTGGGTCTGGGCGATTGTGTTCGAAAAACGTGCCACGATTGCCAAATTAAACCGTAGAGCCAATAAATTCGAAGATGCGTTCTGGTCGGGGGAACCGCTCGATAAGTTATATCAACGCATTAAAAAAAGCCCAGATGATCCTATGTTGAAAACCTTTTCTGCCGGTATGGAAGAATGGCAGAACACGGTATCCGGCGGGGTGCCCACCAATGAGGATCTTCAGGCCTCACTCCGTCAACGCGTGGAACGCGCCATGAGCGTCGCGATCCAGCGTGAAATGACGGCCCTCGAACGGGGGATGACATTTCTGGCGACGGTGGGGTCAACTGCGCCGTTTATCGGGTTGTTCGGCACTGTTTGGGGGATCATGAATTCTTTTGCCGCCATTGCGAAATCCAACAACACATCGCTGGCGGTGGTGGCGCCGGGTATTGCCGAAGCGTTGTTTGCAACCGCCATTGGTCTGGTCGCCGCTATACCGGCGGTGGTGGCCTATAACTTTTTCTCCAGCAAGCTCAATAAATATGCCGGACGCCTCGATGGCTTCGTGGCGGAATTTTCTGCGATCTTGTCGCGTCATCTTGAGGCGCAGGAACGTAAAAAAGATATCAAACGGGTAGGATAACCGGATATGGGCGCGAAACTAGATATGAATAGCAGTCGACGCGGGCGTTCTTCCCACCGCCCGATGTCAGATATCAACGTCACGCCGTTTGTTGACGTCATGCTGGTGTTGCTGGTCGTCTTCATGGTGGCTGCACCGTTACTGACGGCTGGCGTGCCGATTGACCTGCCGGATTCGGGGGCAAAATCTCTGAATGATGAAGATAATAAACCGCTCGAAGTCTCCTTAAGCAAAGACGGTAATTTGTTTGTGGGCGAAACCGAAGTGAAGCGGGATCGACTAATCTCTCTTTTATCTTCCATGACCAATAATGACCCCGAACGCCGCATTTATATCCGCGCGGATAAAAGCATGGATTATGGTCAGGTGATGGAAATTCTGGGGGATATTAATGGGGCAGGGTTTAAAAAAGTCGCCTTAATTTCCAACAATTCTTCCGCAAAATCGCCATAAAGGGCGATATATAATCACCCCATGAGTAACCCCGCCACACATCCCGAGGATATATCCGAGATCATGCCCTCGCGGCAGGGGATGATTATGTCGGTGGTATTTCATGCGGTGTTGATTATTTCTTTAACGGTGACTTTGCCCCGTTTTATCAAGACCCCGCCAGTGCTGGAACAACCGATCGCCGTTGAACTGGTCGAGGTCGCCGATAAAACGACCACCAATCGTCCCCCGGTCGAAGCCCCACCGCCTAAAGAAAAAAAAGAAGAGATCAAGCCGGTTGAAAAGAAAATCGATAAGCCTAAAACGCCCCCCAAGGTGGATTTAAAAGAACCGCCCAAGGCTGTGCCGCCGGAGCCGCCCAAGCCGAAAACAAAAGTGGTTGAGGCCAAGCCCGATGTGCCGCCGCCGCCGTCGGAAAAACTCAAAGAGCCCGAGCCAAAACCTGAGCCTAAGCCCGACGAAAAGCCTGAGGTAAAGCAGGAAGATCAGTTTGCCTCACTCTTGAAAAACCTTCAGGAGACAGAGCCGCAACCTGAAACAGACGTGGTCAACAAGGATGCAGAAACGCCGCCTCAACCTTCACCTTTGGCCGCGTTTTCACAAAAATTGACGATGAGCGAGATGGATGCCCTTCGCTATCAATTAACACGATGCTGGAGCATTCAGGCCGGCGCCCGGTATGCCGAAGATCTGGTGGTGGAAATCCGGATGATCGTGAATCCTGATCGTACGGTTCAAAGTGCTACCATTCTCGATCAAGGTCGGTATAATAACGACACGTTTTTCAGGTCTGCGGCAGATAGCGCGATGCGCGCCATTCGAAGCCCCTTGTGTAACCCGCTTGAATTACCGGAAGACAAGTTTGATATGTGGAAAGATATTGTTGTACGTTTTGATCCCCGGGAAATGTTGTAAAGGATACAGGGTATGAAATTTATTTGGTCTTTGGTCTTGGTGTTGTTGGCCTTTCCGGCGCAGGCGCAATTAACCGTGGATGTCACCCGTGGTAAGGTCGAAGCCTTGCCGATTGCGGTCAGTTCATTTTATCCTGAAAAACCTGAATTTGCCCAACTGGCGCGCGATATCCCTCAGATCATTGTGAACAACCTAAAAAATTCGGGTTTGTTTTCGCCCCTGAACCCCAATTCATTTATTCAAGACGCGGT
>CAZZGO010000017.1:8152-20559 GCA_964654245.1 uncultured Pseudobdellovibrionaceae bacterium
GATGCGTCCACATTGGTGTTAACGCCGCGATTTTCACCCACCGCACAGGAAATTACCTACATGTCCTATCGCGGGGGTAAGCCGCGTGTCTATCTTTATAATATTGATACTGGACGTCAGGAATTATTGGGAGATTTTCCCAACATGACCTTTGCGCCGCGTTTTTCCCCGGATGGCAACGAAGTCATCATGAGCATGGCACAAAACGGCAACACAGATATCTATGAAATGGATCTTCGTACGCGCCGTACGCGTAAATTGACCGATAGCCCGGGGATTGATACCGCGCCGTCTTATGCGCCGGATGGACGCCAGATTGTTTTTGAATCTGATCGCGGGGGAACCCAGCAACTCTATGTCATGGATAATGGGGGCGGAAATGCCAAACGCATTACCTTTGGTGAAGGCAGATACGCCAACCCTGTCTGGTCACCCCGGGGGGATTTGATTGCCTTTGTGAAAATGCTCAGCGGTCAATTTTATGTCGGCGTCATTCGCCCCGATGGATCGGGTGAACGTTTGATTACCAAGGCGTTCCACGTTGAAGGCCCCAGTTGGTCACCCAATGGCCGCGTGCTGACATATTTTAAGGAATCGTCGACATCATCCGGGCGCAGTGCCAAAATATATACAATCGATATCACAGGATATAATGAGCGTCTTCTGGCGACGCCGCAGGACGGGTCCGACCCGGCATGGAGCCCGATCAATCCCTGATCGTCTTAAACGGCCTGAATGTCGGCAAATGCGTCAATCACCTGACGATAAACATTTTGCTTGAACGGTACAATAAGCGAGAGTGTTTCGCGCAAATCCACCCATTTCCAGTTGGAAAATTCGGGATGATCATCCCGCGTTAAATTGATATCGCTGTCTGTGCCCGTAAAACGCATCGCCACCCATGTTTGATCCTGCCCGGCATATTTCCCGTTCCATAAATTCAGGCGCGCACGCACATCTTCAGGGATATCATATCGTATGATGGCCGGATGAATACGAATAAGTGCGGCGTTATCTGTGCCGATTTCTTCGCGTAATTCACGAAAGGCCGCTTGCTCGATTGGCTCATTGGGGTCAATGCCACCTTGCGGCATTTGCCAGGCGCCCGGCGTATCCAGGCGTTCCCCCACAAATACGCGCCCCTCAGCATTAAACAGGGCAATCGCCACACAGGGTCGATACAAGGTCATGGGGTAACAGGGGCGGGTGTTTCAGGTGACGGGGCAGAGGCGGGAGCAGATGTCTGCGTTGCTTCCGGTGTCGGTGCCGGGATCTCTGCCTCTACAAGGGGGAGTGCTGTCATCAAGGCCGAGAGCGGCGCGAGTTGAAGCGGCTTATTGTCCATCATCCCCAACCATGCTTTCAAATATTTAAGATGAAGCGGTGCCGGAGCCGAAAAAACAATGACCCCCGTCCCAGATAAAGCCACGCGTTCGGCTTCGGCCAAGGCCTGCTTAATATCCTGTGGGGGCATATCGGGAGACAAATACACATGTACTTGTGCGTAGGGATAGTCGTTTTTCTGCGCAAGCGCAGACGCAAAGAAAGGCCGATCCCGGCGTGCATCCACAATGGCTAATCCTCTGCCAAAAATTTCAGACGTCCAAGACATATAAGCGGTATCTGATTCTAAAAAAACATGATCCGGGGGCGTGACGATACCCGCATATCCAGAAAATTTTCCCAGTGAAGCAAAGAGCCGCTCTTTAATTTGCGAGGGTGCCGCATTTTTTAAAAGCGTGTGCGGACCTAAATCCGTTTGCGGAAATTGATCTGTCTGAATCGGTAAGCTCAGCCAGATTTCATGCCCCTCACGCCTTGCCTGCGCGGATAAATCAGCAGATGTCGATACATCAGGCACGAGAGAAAGGGATACATCTTCTGGGAAATCATCAAAAATAGCCTGCGTCTGGGCGGCGGATACACCCACATCATAAAACACCAAGGCCACCGGTTTTTTATCGGGGGCAGGGGTAAAGGGACGTTTATACGCGTCAAAGGGGGTTAAACCATCTTCCTGCCGCGCGAGGGGAATTTTCCCCTGAGGGGTATCTTCAAACAACCCAGCAACCGGAGCGACTGGCAAGGCAGATTCAGATGGGGCATCTTCCAGATTACGCACAATGATATGCGATCCCTGGCGGTCAATCAGCGCTGTTTTCGAGGCTAGTTTTTCAGCCTGTCTTAAGGCGGTCTGTTCGGCTTGAAAGCCCATCCACCCGCCCAGCAAAACTATCAACGATACGCCCGCTATCATACCCTGCGTAAACGCACGCGATGAAAAAGGGAGGGTAAGTCGCGGCATTGCCATCATTAATTCATTTTGGTGGTTGGTTTTTCTTCGTGGTAACGCCCTTCATAGAGCGAGAGACCCCGCAGAAGATCAAGCGCACGCGACAATTGATAATCTTTCTTGGCATCATCGGCTTCTTTTTTAGAAGCCTCTGTCTCTTCTTTGGCGTTAGGATCTTTTTTATCCAAGGGTGGCTTTTTAGGGGCATTCTTTTCTTTATCCAGTGCCCCTTTCAAATCGCTCTCGTGGAAACGATCAGTCCCTTCGATCTGTTCCACCTTGGCGGGTTCCACCAAAATATCCGGCTCAATACCCTTGGCTTGGATGGATGTACCCGAAGGGGTGTAGTAACGCGCGGTTGTTAATCGCATGGCACCGTTACCTGGCACGGGGATAATGGTTTGAACGGATCCTTTGCCGAATGATTTCGTTCCCAGCAAAATACCGCGCTTATGATCTTGAAGTGCGCCAGCGACAATCTCAGAAGCTGAGGCCGACCCGCCATTGATCAGCACCACAATCGGCTTACCGCCGGCTAAATCTCCGGGCGTGGCATTATCGCGTTTAATATCTTGGGGGTTTCGGCCACGGGTGGACACGATCTCCCCTTTTTCTAAAAACGCATCGGACACGGCAATCGCCTGATCCAAAAGTCCGCCGGGGTTGTTGCGTAAATCCAGCACATAACCTTTTAATTTCGGGCCCAATTCTGCCTGAATATCCGTCAGTGCCTTATTCACACCTTCTTGCGTGTTTTGATTGAATGCGGTGATGCGGATATATCCCACATCGCCGCCTTCGACACGGGATTTCACAGATTGTACCTTGATGATGTCGCGCTTAATGACGAAATCAAGGGGTTCTTCTGCGCCTTCACGGCTAATGGTGATTTTAATGCTGGTGCCGACCTTGCCGCGCATCTTATCGACGGCATCATTCAAGTTCATGCCCATCACGCTTTCGCCATCCAGCGCTGTAATGAAATCACCAGCCTTGACCCCGGCCTTATAGGCAGGCGTGTCATCAATAGGTGATACGACTTTGACAAAACCGCTTTCCATGGTGACTTCAATTCCTAGGCCGCCAAATTCTCCGCGGGTTTGTACCTGCATGTCAGAGAAATCTTTTTCATTTAAATAAGATGAATGCGGGTCGAGACTGGTCAGCATGCCGTTTAACGCATGCTCCACTAAATCCTTGTCTGTGACTTCATCAACATATTGTGAGCGGACACGTTCAAACACATCGCCAAACAATCCCAGTTGACGATAGGTATCATTTTCATCTTCCATCGGCGCCGTGTTAGAAACATTTCCAACGGTGCGTTCTTCTTGTGCATGGGCAAAAGGCGTGGTGTAACCGATCACATATCCGGCCGCGAGGGTCATCAGGAGACTGAAACAGATTACAAGAAAGCGCATGGCAAAAACCCAAGGTTAATATTTAAGAATGCGACCCGGATTAACGGGTTGCCCGTTATGGCGCAATTCGTAATAAAGACTGGGTGACCCTGAATTTCCAAGGCGGCCTACCGGTTCCCCTGCCAATACGCTTTGCCCCACTACTGTATCAATTTTCCCCAAACCTGCAATAAGGCTGTGATAGTCTTTTTGATGTTCAATGATCACCATGGGGCCATAATTCATAAATTCCCCGGTATATCGGATCACCCCCCCCAGCGGCGAGACAACCAATGCCCCCGACCGGGCGTTTAAGGTCAAACCCTGTGACTGGGCACCGATATCGTCCGTTTGCCCAAACCCGACCTTAATGGTGCCCGACACAGGAAGACGTCCCGCCCCCATTTTAGGAGGCGGCGTCGTTTTCAGCCGAGACAGAGACGCGTTTTGCCGGGACAGGTTTTCTTGTTTCTGCCGGTTCTGTTCAATACGGCCAATGAGATCTTTTAAGGTTTGTGCTTCGCTCGCGAGACGTTTGGCGGTCTGGGTCTGGGTTCTTAAATCCCCCGTCGTTCGGCGATAGGCCTTTTCCCGCTCAGAGAGCAGGGTGGTCATTTTTTTCTGTGCTTCGGCCAGTTGCCGCGCTGTTTTTTCTGCCGCGCGTTTGTCCTGTGCTAGATTTTTGATCAATTCATCCAATCGGGCGAGATCTGATTTCAGGCTTTCCGCGCGTTTATAAAGACGGGGTAGAATTGTCTCTAGCAAAAGCGCGCTTTGTGCCGTCTCCAACGGTGCCCCCGGCTTCAGGATTAAAATATCTTGGGGCACGTCATCCATTCGTTTTAACGCCATGATTAACGCCGATAATGATCCTCTGTCTGCGTCAAGGCGCGTTTCAATTTCTATTCGCTCAGCTTGTTGACGCGCGATCTGGGAGTCAAGGCGCATTAGGTCTTTTTCATTCTCGCCTATTTTATCGGCCAGTGATAACAGGCTTTGGCTTGTCTTATTCAGGTCTTTCTGTAAGGCCTGTGTTTCCTGCGCCAGTTTTTCTTTTAATGCCTGCGTTTGTTTCAGATGGGTTTCGGTTTGTTGTAATGCTTCAGGAGAGGGCACCGTCCCATCCTGCGCCATGACCGGTAGAGAACATAAAAAATAAAAAACAAAAAAGGCCAAAAAATGTTTCATATCAATCCCGATGATAGGGGTGCCCGGCCAGAATTTGAAGCGCACGGTAAATTTGTTCCGCCCACATGACCCGCAAGAGCATATGCGGCCATGTTTGAACCCCAAAGCTCAAGATCAGGTCGGCCTTATTTCGGATATCCTCATTCAGCCCATCTGCGCCGCCGATGATGAATTGAAGATACCCCCTGCCGGAAATTTGAAAATCATTGATCTTCTGCGCCCATTCTCGGCTGGACAGGTTTTTGCCCCGCTCGTCCATGACAATAACGCACGTCTTGGGGGAGATGTGCTCCATGATACGCTTATGTTCGTCTGGGGTGGATTTGGCGTCAATCTCGATGATCGTGATCTTGGCTTTGATCTGCTTAAGATAATGGTCAAAAGCAGGGGCAAAATGCTGTCCCTTCATTTTCCCGACGCAAATCAAATCAATCGTAAGCACACATCATGCTTAACGCGGAACGCGCCGAAGAAGAAGGGATAAAATATACTTTTCCTAGACGAGGATCGTATGCTCGGAAGCAGGCACCGAAACTTTTCCGGCCGGTATTTTCCACATATCTTCGATGTCGTAAAATTGCCGGACTTCGGGTCTGAATAAATGGACAATCACATCGCCTGCATCGACGATCACCCAATTTCCTTGGGAGATTCCTTCGGTGCGGATGTTCTTCATACCGCGTGCTTCTAACCTGTCTCTTAATTTGGCGGCCAAGGCCACAATCTGGCGAGACGATGTCCCGGTGGCCACCACCATGAAATCCGCGAGGGAGGATTGACCCCGCAGGTCAATCAAATCGATATCCTGTGCTTTGTCACCATCCAGAGAGTCGAGGATGAGATCTTTGATATTAACGGGTGATAGACCGTTTTTCATACGTGAGGTTAAAATGTTGTGGCTCTCCTATGTTGGGGGTTAAGGGGTCGTGTAACATTAACGCAGAGGGCGACACAAACGTATCGTCATCAGGCGTGAATGATTTTGGTGAATAATCGAGGAAATAGGAACTGTGACCAGACGAAAAGTCTCTCACGCGGCCTCTCTCTCAGTGTGTCTCCAGACGGCTTTCGCCAGCATCATATCTTTATTTTACGTCAGATTCGATTTTCATGCAATGAAACAGCAGAGTAAAAACTTAATGCACTGCATTCAAAAAATATTATAACTTATTGATATTTCTTATTTTTGTTGAAGATACATCCAGCATCTTAACCCCTTGAATCCAAAAAATACCGGGCTGGGTCAGGTCTGTTTTTCGCCCCTGAGTCTCATGGTACTGGGGGATTTGGGATTGCATACGTATGGGGGCGTTCTGAACCAAACTACCTGCAGGGGGGCGGGCAATGAAGACCACCGGGATCTGGTCGATTAGGGACTGCCAGCGATCCCAGTGGTGAAAAATATGCGCGTTATCCATGCCGCAGATCCATAAAAACTGTGTGCGTGAAAATCGTGCCCTCAAGGCCGTCACAGTTTCATAAGTAAAGGTCGTGCCCAGATCATGTTCCAAGTGTGTAGCGATGTGTCTTGGTGTGCGGGCTGTTATCTCTTGCACCTTGGCAAACCGTTCCGCATACGGAGCCATCCCCGTCCGATGTTTTAATGGGTTTTGCGGGGTCACAATCCACCAGACAGCATCCAGCCCGAATTTCGCCATCGCCACCCGGGCGATATGCATATGTCCTTCGTGGGGTGGGTTGAACGACCCGCCCAGAAGCCCAACACGCCGTCCTGCCCATCTGTGGGCATCGTTCAACAGGGGGGGGGGGAGAAGGTCATGCCCGAACCTGTCCTTGTCCCCGCACGACATATTTAAATGTGGTGAGTTGGTATAATCCCACGGGCCCTCTGGCGTGAAGTTTTCCTGTACCGATCCCAATTTCTGCGCCCATGCCAAATTCGCCGCCATCGGCAAACTGGGTAGAGGTATTATGCATGACAATCGCGCTATCGACATGCATCAGGAATAAGGCAACCGCGTCTGGGGCTTCGGCCAGAATGGAATCGGTATGATGAGACCCATAGCGGTTAATATGATGAATAGCCTCGTGGACATCGGCCACATATTTACAGCTGATTTTGGGTGCCAGATATTCAGATCCCCAATCATCGTCTGTGGCGGGCGTCACCCGCAAATCCAGAAACTGTGTAGGGGCGTCGCCAGCTACGTCGCACCCGCGATCCAATAACGCGGCGACAATACGATGCGCCGTCGCCTGAGGCAGGTTTTGATCAAACAACAGGGATTCCGCCGCGCCGCATATTCCCGTGCGTCGTAATTTGGCATTTAAAATCACTTGAACGGCCATGTCGGGCTTGGCACTGGCATGCACATAAATATGACAGTTACCATCTAGATGGGCGAATACCGGCATGGTGGCCTCGCGCAGGACACGGGCGGTTAAATCTTTTCCGCCGCGCGGGATCATGACATCAATCACGCCATTGGCTTTTAACATCTCCCCCACAAAATCCCGATCCTGCGTGGGCGCCATCTGCACCGCATCCTCGGGGAGATTATGTTTTTTTAAGACGCCTCGAATGAGCCCAACCAGATACCCCGATGAATGAAGACTGTCCGATCCCCCCCTCAAGATAATGGCATTGCGCGATTTCAAACATAAGGACGCGGAATCAAGTGTCACATTCGGACGAGATTCATAAATCATGCCGAGCACACCAATCGGCACCGATATTTTTTGAAAGAATAATCCATTGGGGCGTTGCCATTCATCCAAGATCAAACCGCAGGGGTCAGCAAGGGTTGCAACCTCGCGCACCGCACCCGCCATGGCCGAAATACGGTCATGATTCAAGGTCAGCCTGTCTATGAGCGCAGGAGAGAGTTTTTTCTGTTGTGCGGATAAGATATCTTTTTTGTTTTCATCCAGACAGGCCTGTGCCTCAGCCATCAATGTATCCGCCAGATCATTTAAGGCTTGATCAATGACACCCACAGGCGTGGCCATCAAAACGCCCGCCGCCAGACGCGCCTGATAGCCGATCTGTCCAAAGGGTATGTGCGTGGGCTGAACCATAGTCATAGGATTATACAAGGGGAAATTCCCGGGACGAAGCAAAACTATGCGCGTATGGCGCGATTAATTCAGGTGCGTGGGGAGTTTTTTAACGGTTTCGTCAATCAACGATTTATTGGTTTTTTCATCCAGCGTCTTCAGGATGATTTCCATGGTTGCCTTAACGGCCAGTTCGGCGGCGTGGGATTGGATTTCTGCCAGCGCATTTTTCTCAAGCCGCGCAAGGCGTTCGGTCAATTGCTGTTCCCGGCGATTCATGGTTTCTGCCAGTTCGGCTTCGGCGGACGCTTGGATACGTGCGGCATTTGCTTCGGCCTGACGCACAATCTGGACTGACTCTGCCTCGGCATCTTTTTGTTTTTGTTGATATTGGGATAACAAATTCTGCGCTTCCTGACGCAGAGATTCAGCCGTGGCGATTTCCTTACGGATGGCATCAATTTTGGAATCAAGCCCGCTTAAAACTGAATTCTTGCCCAAGCGATAGGCAATAAAGGCAAACAAGGCGAAGGAAAGAGCCACCCATAAGCTTGTATCATGTGCTAACGCATCTAACATCGTTATGCCGCCTTTGCCTTATCTGACAGAGATTGCACAATGGCCTTGGCCTGATTGACATCCGTGCCGACACCAATGATTTTTTTCACGGCTTCACTGGCCACTTCCGCCGCGATACCTGACATGTCGCCTAAGGCTTTTTGTTTGGCCGCTGAAATCATGGCTTCGGCATCCCGGGTTTGTTTTTCGGCGCGAGCGCGAAACTGCTCAGATTGGCTAGCCAGTTTTTTGGACATGGATGTTTCCACATCTGCAACGGCTTTGGCCGCTTTGGCACGCGCCTGATCCAGTCCCGTTTCATATGTTTGGCGAATGGATTCGGCAGATTTTGATAATTGCTCTGCCTGATCCAAATCCGATTTTATTTTCGCCTGACGATCTCCGATAATCCCACCAATTTCCGGCAATGTTTTTCTCGCGAAAAACACATACAGAAAAGCAAAGAAAACCAGCAACCAGAAAGCTTGTGATGCAAACCAGGTGGGGTCAAATTGCGGCAACCCACCCCCGCCAGCTTGTTCGACATGACCTGCTGTCTCCATGGACGGTGCAGGGCTAGACATTGCTTCCTCAGCCCAAGCCGGTGAAACAACACTCACCCAAACACCCATTATCCATGCGGACAGACGGATCATAAAATCACCACTCCGTGATTAGCCAACGAAAACGAGGTAGAGCGAAATCAGCAGGGCAAAAATCGCCAACGCTTCGGTCAACGCGAAGGCCAGAAAGTATTTTTTGTCCAGAATTTCTGCCGCCGCAGGGTTACGGCCAATGGCTTCGTTATAGGATGAAAAGATCATCCCCAGACCAATCCCCACACCGAACAGGGGAAAAAGTGCCAGCGCGCCAGCCAAGAGTTTTACAGCTTCGAGTTCCATGTTTTCAGCCTTCCTTTATGTTAGCCAAGAGTTAAAAATAAGCGTTAAAAAATAATGCCCGGAATACACCACACCTAATGCCCGATTTCAACTGTATCTTTGAGGTAAATACAGCTTAGAACCGCAAACACATAGGCTTGGAGAAACGCGATCAAGAGTTCAAATCCAATCAAGACCGTGTTGAACAACATCGGCAGAATACCAAAGGCCACGCCGCCCAAGCCCATGGCCACCATGCCTGCCGAAAATCCGGCAAAAACCTTCAGCATGATGTGACCCGCGATCATATTTGCGAACAAACGTACCGAAAGCGTAACCGGACGAATGAAGA
Source organism: uncultured Pseudobdellovibrionaceae bacterium (assembly GCA_964654245.1). Taxonomy (GTDB): domain Bacteria; phylum Pseudomonadota; class Alphaproteobacteria; order Micavibrionales; family Micavibrionaceae; genus UWPOB-MICAV1. The sequence goes on from CAZZGO010000017.1 coordinate 17,843, forward strand.
AAGATAAAACTTCGATGGGGACAATCAGGGGCGTAAGCCATAGCGGCATACCGGGCGGCACGAACAATTCCAAGAAATGAAGCCCGTGTTTATAAAATCCGATACACAAAACCGTGAAAAATATAACAAATGCCAATACGGCCGTCACGATGATATGGCTGGTGTACGTAAAGGAATAGGGCACCAATCCCAATATATTACCCAGCAGGACAACCATGAATAATGTGAAAATAAGCGGAAAATATTGTTGGCCTTTGGGGCCGATATTATCGCGGATCATTCCGGCCACAAATTCATAGGTCATTTCGGCAAAAACCTGAACGCGCCCCGGCACCATTTTCTTGTGACGCATGGCCAGCGTTAAAAACACCGTGGACAGTACAACCGCAATCGTCATCCACAAAGAGGAATTGGTATAAGAAATATCAAAAGAGCCCAAGGATAAGGGAATAATTGGCGAGATTTCAAACTGTTGAATTGGATTGGCCATGTGGTATCGGTCTATCCCTTAATTATCTTCGTCTTCGTCATAGTTGTTTTTCGCGCCTTGTGTACCGTTTTTTGGCGGTGTTGGCAAGGGTTTAAAACCCACCGATGTCCCCATATTTTGAGTAATTTTATAGATGTTATAAAACCCGGTCATAACCCCCAAAATCAGGAACAGAATGAATAAGATAGGGGAAGTGTCAAAAAACTTGTCCAGCGCAAATCCCAAAATACCCCCGCCAATCAGCCCCCCCACCAGTTCAATGCCGGCGCGGGCACCATCACTCATACTGCCCTGCGCAGAATCAGGTTTATTCAGATGGTGATCCAATTCGAACTGTTTTTTGGCTGACTTAACCCGATTCTCCAGTGTGTCAGGGGGGGTAACTGTCATAACAGAATTATTCCGCCGCTTCTAAGAAGTCCATCTGCTTGTTCAGATCGACGGAGACTAGTTGAGATACACCGCGTTCGGCCATGGTGACGCCATAGAGACGATCCATGCGTGCCATCGTCAAACGGTGGTGCGTGATGATCAGGAAGCGTGTTTCCCCGCGTTCCGCAATTTCATCCAACAGGTCGCACACCCGGTCAACGTTGGCATCATCCAACGGCGCATCAATCTCGTCCAGCACACAAATGGGCGATGGGTTGGTTAAGAACATAGCAAAGATCAGGGCAATCGACGCCAAGGTCTGCTCGCCGCCCGATAAAAGTGAGAGGGACTGAAGCGTTTTGCCTGGCGGCTGGGCAAAGATCTCAAGCCCTGATTGAAGCGGATCATCGGATTCCAGTAATTTCAGTTCCGCCTGACCGCCGCCATAAAGACGCTTGAACAAATCCTTGAAGTGGCCGTTGACATGATCGAACGCCGCGTTCAATCGTTCCTTAGCTTCTTTGTTGAGTTTGTTGATCCCCTCGCGCAATTCTTCAATGGCTTGAACCAAATCATTGCGCTCCTCAAGAATGCCGCCCAACTCTTTTTCAAGCTCATCGGCTTCAACATCCGCGCGAAGATTGACAGGGCCGATCATGTCGCGTTCACGCACCATTTTTTCGCGGCGGGATTTAAACGGTTCCAGTTCGGGCAGGGCTTCTTCCGCCTGAGCGGACATCCCGCATTCCAGCCCCACTTCTTCGGGAGAGAGATCAAATTGCTCCCGGATATGGGCAATAATTTCGGCCATCTGTGTTTCACCCGCCGCTACCGTGGCATGTGATCCGGCGCGTACTTCTCTGGCTTCGCCCATCAAACGCTCAGCTTCCTTCAACGCACGTGACGTTTCCGTCAGTTCATTTTCAACGATAGCCAGCTGGTCTGCGGCCTGTGTGCGGGCTGTTTCCATGACGCTGATCTTTTCCAGCATCACGGCACGATCAGCCGACAAGGTCGACGGACGCGTTTCTAATGTCTGAAGCTTATCCTTTAAAATGATTTCGCGATCATCCAGTTCTTTCAGACGCTCGCGCGAACGAATCGTACGGTTCTGAAGATTAAGCCGTTCATCCATAATGGCATGAAGACGGGCTTTGCGGCGCGATTGTTCTTGGGTGATGGAATCAAGCTCTCTAACTGCTTCACGGAGTGCATCCCGTGTTTCAACCAGCCGAGATCTCAAGGATTCAATTTCGGCATTTTGTTTTTCCAATGTGGCCTGATCATAGGCATCCAAGGCCTGTGATGATTCCAAAATGGATTGAGACAAGGCATCGATATCTTCTTTGGACCGGCCGATACCTTCCTCAAGTTTCGCACGCTCCGCCATCCGGGCAGAACCCTGTTCGGTCAAACGGTTTAATTCATTTTGCCGCGCTCTTAAATTCTGCTCCGCCGTCCGAAGAGTTTGCGTCAGATCGTCAAAGGATTTTTGCGCCTGATCCCGAGCTTGTGTGGCGGTGTGATAAGCAGATTCAGCACTTTCCGCCTGTGTCATGAGCGCGGGTAGTAATGCCACCAATTCCATCAGCCTGTTTTTTTGCTGAAGCGAGAGGGAGTGCCGATCTGAGGCTGAGGATTTAATGTGAAGCCCGTCCCACCGCCAATAGGCTCCTGCACGCGACACAATCGATTGTCCGGGTTTTAAATGTTGTGCCGCGACAATACCCTGATCTTCAGTATCCACCACGCCAATAAAGGCCAAGGCGGCCTTCAGATGATGGGGGGCCCGCACATGCGGGGAAAGTGCCGATACACCCGAAGGGAGTGCCGGAAAATCATAAGACGAATATTC
>CAZZGO010000018.1:0-20260 GCA_964654245.1 uncultured Pseudobdellovibrionaceae bacterium
TGGATTTAGAGGTGAACGAGACCGCCAAGGCGCGTTTGCTTTCGGGCATGAAAGATCTGAAAGATCGCGCCAAAACACTTGTTCAACTTGCCGAAGAATCCGCGTTCTACGTGCGCCCAACACCCCTGCCAATGACCGAAGCGGCACTCAAAAATCTGGATGCGGCGGGGAAAGAAACATTGGCCGCCTTACACGAACGCCTCTCCGCCCTACCCCTCTGGAACGCGGAGAATATAGACGCCGCCTGCCGCGCACTGGCGAATGATCTGCATGGCGGCAAACTGGGTAAGGTGATGATGCCCTTCCGCGCCGCCCTCACGGGGTCTGATAAATCTCCCGCCCTTCCCCATGTGGCGGAAGTGCTGGGGAAAGAAGAAACGTTGGGAAGATTACTTTCAATAACACATTAAAAATACGTCTCTCTTGTTTTAAGCAAGCCTGTATGTCGTCTAGGTACCCATTGTCACCTGCGGCAAATCGGGGTAGAATCTTATCCACAGAATTACCCCCACCTGCTGGCCTTTCTGCCCGGCATATCGTTTTTATAAAACATCAAAAGGACACCATATGACAGACGCCAAAAACAAAACCTTTACGCTGACAGATGATCAAACCGGGAAAAGCTATAAACTCCCCGTGCTGGATGGTGCCGCGGGCCCTTCGGTGATTGATGTTCGGAAATTATATGCCGAAACGGGGCATTTCACGTTCGACCCCAGCTTCACGTCAACGGCCAGCTGTAAATCCCGGCTTACCTTCATTGACGGCGACGAAGGTATCTTGATGCATCGCGGCTATGACATTGCCGAACTGGCGACCAAAAGCACACATATGGAAGTCTGTTATTTATTGCTGTACGGGGATCTACCGACCGCGACACAACTGGCAGAATTCACGCACAACATCACCTATCACACGATGGTGCATGACCAGATGAATAAATTTTTCCAGGGATTCCGCCGCGATGCTCACCCAATGGCCGTGATGTGCGGAGTGACGGGGGCACTCTCGGCGTTCTATCATGACTCACTTGATATCCGTGACCCGAAACAGCGTGAAATTTCCGCGCACCGGTTAATCGCAAAAATACCCACGCTGGCCGCCATGGCGATGAAATATAATATGGGTCAACCTTTTATGTATCCGCGTAACGATCTCACCTATCCAGAAAACTTTTTGTATATGTGTTTTGCGGTTCCAGCAGAGGCTTATAAAATCAATCCCGTTCTGGCGCGCGCCATGGATCGGATCATGATTTTGCATGCCGACCATGAACAGAACGCCTCAACATCTACCGTGCGCCTAGCCGGATCATCCCAAGCTAATCCGTTCGCCTGTATCGCGGCGGGAATTGCCTCTCTCTGGGGGGCTTCGCATGGCGGCGCCAATCAGGAAGTGCTAGAAATGCTCGATGAAATTGGATCGGTGGAACGTATTCCTGAATATATTAAAAAAGCCAAAGATAAGGACGACCCCTTCCGCCTCATGGGCTTTGGTCACCGCGTGTATAAAAACTTTGATCCACGCGCCCAAGTGCTTAAACAATCCTGTGACGAAGTGCTGGATGAATTGGGCGTACGCGACCCCCGTTTGAAACTAGCGCGTGAGCTCGAACGTATAGCCCTCGAAGATCCGTATTTCGTTGAACGCAAACTCTTTCCAAACGTCGATTTCTATTCGGGCATTATCCTGAAAGCCATGGGGTTCCCCGTATCCATGTTTACGGTCTTGTTCGCGGTATCGCGAACCGTGGGCTGGATTTCCCAATGGAAAGAAATGATCGAGGAGCCAGACTTACGTATTGGCCGCCCCCGTCAGCTTTACACGGGCGCCGCCAAACGGCCTTATGTTGATATTAAAAAACGGGGCTAGAATTTATTCAGAATCATCTGCTGGATAAACTCAGCCGCTATCGCGGGCGGATGTGTCCCTAATTCTTGTGTGATGTCCACTTGGGGGACGTGGGGAATAAGGGCTCTGACCCCGCGTTCAATCTCATCGGCCGTACAATGATCTTGAAGAAATTCGGGGATGACCGTCTTGCGTTTGAGAATATTGACCAGATGCGCATGTTTAACTCGGCTAACGCGTTGTAAAATCGCCCATGTGATCGGGTTCATCTTATAGGCAATCACATGCGGCACGCCTGCGACGGCAAGTTCCAACCCCACAGTGCCCGATACTGCCACGGCCTTGTCACAGGCCTTGAATGCCGCCCACTTCTCGGCAGGGTTGCTAACCACATGAACATCAGGACGAAAGGATGACGCCAACACCTCCAGACGTTCCTGAAGATGCGGAAGTGTGGGGATGATGAACACACATTCATCCCGGAATCTTTGCATCACCTCGATGAGCACAGGCGAAAGCCGCTCTATTTCACCGGCACGCGACCCAAAAAATACACCCAGCGTGGGGCGTTCGATATGGTATCTTTGCTTGAACCCGGAGCCTTGCGCCGACATCACGCCGCTTTCGACAACCGGGTGACCAATGGCCTTCGTGCGCAATCCGTGACGTTCAAAATACGGCACCTCGAAAGCAAAGAAACACAAAAGGCCGTCATATATATCCGCGATTTTCTTGGCTCTACCGGCCCGCCATGCCCATACGGAAGGCGCCACATAATGAACCCGTGGAATGGGCGATCCTACCTTCTTCAAGGCACGCGCCACTCGAAATGAAAAATCAGGACTATCGATTGTGATCACCACATCAGGGCGCTTTTCTTGAATGTCTTGAACCGTGTGTGAAATCCGTTTCAACATGTGGGGGATTTTGGGCACGATCTCGGCAATCCCCATGATGGATAACTCCGCCATAGGAAAAAGACTGCGGAGCCCTTGCGTGATCATCTTATCCCCGCCAATGCCATCAAAACGCACCTGCCCGTGATAGCGCGCGTGAAGGGCGCGCATTAAATCTGCGCCCAGTGCATCGCCCGAAGGTTCTCCTGCGATCAGATATATAAGCGGGATTTTATCCATGCACCGTCACCCCGACGATGAATATGTTTTCCGCGTCGGCACGGGCAATTGATTCATCTGCATGCACAAACAAGGTGGAACCGGCCTCAACGGCTATCCCGGCGAATTTCATATCCGCACATAACTCAATCGTTTTCACCCCGATTGTCGGCAAATCCAAGGCGGTATCTTGTCCCGGTTTGGCGGTCTTGACCAAAATACTGCCCGGCAGACCCTTGCGTATCAGGGCATTGGTGCCACGTTTATCTTCACGCGCAATGATACGTCCTTGATGAACAATCACGGCTTGCCCCAGATCTTTGGCACCATGTGCTTTGGCCTCGGTTAGCCCAACATCAATATCACGGCGTTCTTGTGAATCTGGTTGACGCCGGGTATGCGTACCTTCCGTCATGACAATCTCAGGCAGAAAGGTTTGAACAGGATGAAGCCGGAACCCGTAAGATTCCAGATATCGCCGAACGGATTTCAACAATCCATCATCCCCGATGGATTTGATCCCCAGCTTAAGGAAAAACACCAGAGTGAACAGATCAGGCCATATATCCAGCCATGTCGGCCGCTTGACGGCTCCGATCAAGACAATGTCCCGTACATTCTGTGATTTGAAAAACTCTGCCGCTTTTCCCGCCGCCCCCATCCGGCAAATCATACCCGCCGAGAGTGCGGGGTCTGCCTGTCCCTTCAAGGCCACCACAACGGGGGTGATGCCGCGTTGCCTACATGTGTCAATTAACTGCGCGGGGAGATATCCGCCACCGGCCACGATCCCCAGTTTCTGGTAAGGGATATCCACGGGCATTTAGGCGGCGCGTTTGATATCCGGCTGGCACAAACCGAATCTTTCTTTTTGCCGGGCAAAGGCCAGCACAGCAGATACATGCGGGTCTTCACGAAATTCATTTTCAAGACGGGATAATCTTTCTTCAAACGTCCCTTCATCGGAAAAAAGCGCACTCACAGCCTTTTGTACAGTTTTGATTTCGTCCTTACTGAATCCGCCACGTTCCATACCCGTCAGGTTCAACCCGGCCAGAGACGCTCTATCTCCTTTGACGCGGCCATAGGGGATCACGTCACTTTCGACGCCAGACATGCCGCCAATCACGGCATAAGACCCGATACGAACGAATTGATGAACCGCGGCAAGGCCGCCAATCAACACAAAATCACCAACCTGAACATGGCCGCCCAAGGTGGCGTTATTGGCCATGATGACGTTGTTACCCACCCGGCAATCATGTGCCACATGCGTGGACATCATAAACAGCCCGTTATCGCCTACGATGGTTTTCATGCCACCACCCGCCGTGCCCGGATTCATGGTGCAATGTTCACGGATGGTGTTGTGACGACCAATGATCAATTCCGAAAGCTCACCTTTATATTTCAAATCTTGCGGCGGCGACCCTATCGATGCGAACGGATAAATCACTGTTCCTTCACCAATGGTCGTACGTCCATCCACGACGACATGGGATTTCAAAATGACCCGGTCACCCAAAACAACATCTGCTCCCACCACACAATAAGGGCCAATGTGCACATCTGTGCCCAGTATAGCTTTGGGGTCAATGATCGCGGTGGGGTGAATCTGGGTCATTATACCTTGTTTAAACGGGTTGATTTTATCCCGCAAGACACGAAGTTTGACAAAACATGACAGGGCTTATCCCCCTGAAGGCCTTACATATCTGCCGTGCGATCCATGATCATGGCGGCAAAAACGGCTTCGGCGTGGATAACCCCGTTCACCATGGCCTCGCCTTTAAACTTCCACACATTCTTGCGGTTTTGGATTTTTGTCACATGAATATGCAAGGCATCACCCGGGGTGACGGGTTTTCTGAATTTCGCCTCGTCGATCGACATGAAATAAACAATCTTGCCACGCGCTTCATCACCCAGTGTTTTAACCACGAGGCAAGCAGACGTCTGTGCCATGGCTTCGATAATCAACACACCCGGCATTACTGGCCAACCGGGAAAATGCCCTTGGAAATGTGGCTCGTTGAACGTGACGTTTTTTAAACCCACCGCGCGTTCACCCGGAACGAATTCAATGATCCGATCAACCAAAAGAATGGGATAGCGGTGGGGGATCATCCCCATAATGTCATTGATATCGGATAGCGTGTTCATAGATTTGTTTTTATTCGCTTTTTTGCCGTTTCGTCAAACGTTTTAATGTGGCCATCTGACGCCAGAATTCCTTGATAGGGGTTCCGGGCATACCCATCAGGGTTTCCCCCGGTTCCATATCCCGTATAACCCCTGCCTGAGCGCCAACGCGGGCACCTACCCCCACCGTTAAATGACCCGCCACGCCTGATTGCGCGGCCATAACGGCATAATCACCCAAAACCGTACTCCCCGCGATGCCACATTGTGCCACCAGTACACAGCCTTTGCCGATTTTGACGTTATGCGCGATTTGAACAAGGTTATCGATAATGGTCCCCGCCCCAATCACCGTATCGGGCCCTGAACCCCGATCAATACAGGTATTCGCTCCGATCTCGACATGGTCTTCGATCATCACGCGTCCAAGTTGAGGCACTTTCACATGACCGCCCGCCCCCATGGCAAAACCAAAACCATCCTGTCCCACCCGAACCCCCGGATAAAGGCGCACGGCAGACCCCATGACCGTATGAGAGACACTGGCCTGTGCCCCAATTCGGCATTTTTCCCCCACGACGACACCCGCGCCAATCACGGCACCGGTTTCAATCCATGTGCCTTTGCCTATGACAACATCCGCCCCGATGACGACATGATCATCAATGACGCATCCGGGCGCGATCTGTGCCGACGGATGAATGACCGCCGTGCCGGCGATCTGTGGTGCGGGAAATATCTCCGGGTAAAAAATCTGAGCCGCCAAGGCATAGGTTTTATAAGGTTGCGCGGAAAAAAGTAAGATAACGCCTTTGGGGGCGATCTCTTTCATCTGGGGATCAATGATACACGCACTGGCACGTGTTTGCCGAAACATGTCCCGGTATTTCGGATTGTCTAAAAAAGAAAGGTGGCCTTCGCCAGCCTGATCGAGCGAGGCCACATCCTGGAGAACGGGATCAACATCTGCCGGTGCCTCTATCTGGACACCCAGTTTTTCAGCGAGTGCCCGAACAGAAAGCGGGGATGGTTTTTGAAAAAAACGGCTATCGGCCATATGGCCTCCGCCTACTCAACTTTAAGTTTGATTGATGATATTTTGGCATCCAGTTTGGAAAGCACAGACGGGGTGATATCCATTGATTTCTCGACAATCACGATACTGTCACGATTTAAAATAAGTTGATATTTTTCTTTTTCGGCAATATCTGCCGTCACTGCCATGATATTTTCGCGCAGTTCCTGCATGGCAGAAGATAGACCTTTATCCAGCGAAGCCTTACGCGTTTGCAAAAGCTTGCGCGTTTCAAGCAGTTTTTCTTCGAATTTTTTGCGCTCCGCCGCGAACTCATCTGCCGAGATTTTATCTTTTTTCTCAATCAGTTTTTTTTCATCTTCCCTCAGGTTTTTTTCCTTGTCGGCAAATTCTTTTTGGAACTGATCTCGCTTGGACTTTAACTGCTCCTGTACACTTTTTCCGGCTTTGGATTGGTTGAGTAAAATCTCAACATCCACCACGCCCATTTTAACCTCGGCATGGGCGGGAATGGTCATTCCTGCCACACAGAAGATCATCGCAAAACACAGAAAAAATTTATGAAAGTTCATGATCATCATATCCAAAAAAGTTAAACACCTTTAAAAACGTGTCCCGAAGCTGAAGCGGAACGCTTCTTCTTTATCGAAGTCTTCCTTAGCAATCGGAAACGCCACATCCACGCGGATCGGGCCAAAACCAGACCTCCAAGAAATACCAAGACCCGCCGCCGCCCGAATGGAATCCTTGTCCACAATGCCGGGGCCCGTATCATCCAACTCCCACAATGATCCAAAATCCGTGAAGGTATGACCCGACACGCCATATTCTTCGGGCAGGCCAATGGGGAATGTCAATTCCGCCGACCCGCGGTAGTATAAATTACCGCCGAGTGCATCGTCTGTCGCACGGTCACGAGGACCAATCCCGGAACGTTCAAACCCGCGAAGCGTATTTCCGCCCAAGTAATAACGTTCATTGATTTTAACATCCTCGTCGCTATACCCGCCAATCGCGCCTGCTTCGCCCAGAAGGCTGAAAATGACCGATTTTTCGTACACAGGATAATAATAAATCCCGCCCAATTTACCCGACACATATTTGGCATCACCGCCCAAACCGGCCACGGCCGTATCGAGCCATGAATACAAACCTTCGGTCGGAAATAGCGTGCTATCCCGATCATCGAAAGTCAGGCGTTGACCAATGGATGATGTATCCCGTTTTCCTTCCTGACGACGGATGAACAAAGAGGCATTGGAATCCACATCCGTGATTTCATTTTGTTCATAGCCGTAAAACCATGTCTGACGCCAATGTTCAGATAACGGGTAGCCCGCACGAAGCTTACCTCCTGTGCGTTTTTGGTCGTAGGAACTTTCATCCTGAAAGTCCGTGGTCACATGGAACACATCAAAGCCCGCCGATAAATCACGATCCATGAAGTAAGGTTCGGTAAAGGAGACATCAAACTCGCTCCGAGAGCCGGCAATCGTGGTGGAGAAAGAAAGCTGTTGCCCCTTACCCAGCAAGTTGCGTTCCCGGATACTTAAGTCCGCCAAAGGACCGTCTTGTGTCGAGAAACCAGCCCCGATCGAAATCTCTCCCGTGGATTTTTCGGCAACCTCAATATCCACGACTGTTTTGTCGGGGGCAGAGCCAGGGACGGTTTTAATCGTGACATTTTCAAAGAAACCCAGATCGCGCAAATGCTGTTCGGATTGCGCCAGTTTGGAACGATTGAACGGATCACCTTCAGAGAGTTTCAATTCACGGCGGATCACCTTATCGATGGTGCGCACGTTCCCATGAATGTCGATTCGCTCCACGAACACGCGCGGCGATTCACCGATATTAAAGGTAATATCCACGGTGTTAGAGGTCTGGTTACGAACAATATCCGGCGAGATATCAACAAACGCATATTGTTTATCGCCCAGAATATCGGACATGCCCGTAGTACTGGCCTCGATCATATCGGCGTCATACCATTCACCGGGAAGGATTTTGACGGATTCACGCAATTCCCCTGCATCAAAGCCTTTCAGGCTGGAATCAATGGCGATCTGTCCCACTTTATAACGTGCCCCTTCATCAACCGTGAAGGTGAGGAAAAAATCTTCCTTGTTCTGGGATAATTCGGCCACCGCCGATACTACGCGGAAATCGGCATATCCATTGGCCAGATAAAAACGGCGCAATTGTTCTTTATCAAACTCAACCTTGTCCGGGTCATAGGTGTCCGAAGAGCTGAAGAATTTGTACCAACGCTCTTCCTCTGAGGCGAGTTCGGCACGAAGCGCATCATCGCTGAAGGCTTTGTTGCCTACAAACTGGATACCTTTGATGGTGGTGACGTTACCCTCTTGGACTTCGAAAACGAGATTAACCCGGTTTTGATCAAGCTCAATGACCTTAGGGTCAACATTGGCGGCAAAACGGCCGCTTCGTTGATACACATCAAATACCCGTGCGACATCATTTTGCACTTTTGTCCGGGTAAACACCTGACGCGGACGCAAGGAGATTTCAGAGAGTAATTCTTCGTCCTTTATCTCTGTGTTTCCTTCAAAGGCAATCTGGTTGATGATCGGGTTTTCCACCACATCCACGACCAATGCGCTTCGTTCCTGACGTAATTTCACATCGGCGAAGAGCCCGGTTGCAAACAGATTCTTCAACCCCCGATCCATCGTTTCCGAGGTTAAGGGTTCACCCATTTTGATATCCAGATAGGTCAGGACGGTGGCGGGTTCAATCCGCTCCACCCCGTTGACGCGGATTTCCCGAACGGAGTCCTGCGCCATGGCGGAAAGAGGGATCAGAAAACAGGCCAACAGGCCAAGAAAAAAGAATCGTGTGTTCATGGAAACCGAGGATAAGTGATTTAGGAAAAAAGAAAAACCCTTTTGATCAAGATGTCTTATAGAACCAGCTGAAGAATATCATTCAGATTGGCGAAAACCATAATAACAACAAGCACGACCAAGCCAAAGCGAAAAGCATATTCCTGCATCACCTCGGAGAGGGGCTTGCCCCGCACGGCCTCAATTCCATAAAACACCAAATGCCCCCCATCCAGCATCGGAATAGGGAAAAGGTTAATCAACCCCAGATTGATGGAGAGCAAAGCCGTAAAACTGATGAGTGCCGCAACCCCCAATGTGGCCATATCCCCGGCAATTGCGCCAATACGGATAATCCCCCCCAGTTCCGTGGCACTTCGGGTGCCGGTGACAATCTGACCCATGGCGGTTAAGGTACTGGCCGTGACATCATAGGTTTCGCGCAAGGCGGCCTTGATACTGCCGAACAGCCCCCATTTCACCACATCGTCGCCCTGTTTTTCCGCGACAATCAACGTCCCATAGAGTTCGTCTTGAGGGGATTTCATCCCCGCATTCGCCTCGGCCATCGGCTTAATCTTCAATCGATCATACGTTCCGTCAGATTTCGCCAGATCAATCGTCATGTCGCGCCCAAGACGCTCAACGATCAATCGGCGAGCCTGATCCGCATTATTTGTTTTTTGGCCGTTGACAGCCTTGATCCCCTCAAGGGCAAAACCACTGCCCGGCCCCATAATTCCCAACAACCCTTTGGAATGTTCAAACCCAAAACGGTCGGTAATAATTTCTTTTTTGGGGGTGGCACTTAAGGTGATTTCTTCTCCGCCGCGTGACACAACAAACGTCATGGGTGTATCCAAAGCAATAGCAACTTCGCGGCGTACTTGTTCAAATTTCACGATATCTTTGCCATTTACGCTCAGGATTTTGTCATGAGGTTTAAAACCAGCCAGATCGGCGGCAGAACCCACAATGACCGAAGACGCCATAGGCGGGGTCACGGGTTGGCCGTAAACGGCAAAAAGCCCGGAGAGCAGAATAATCGCGAAGAGAAAATTAATGGCCGGTCCCGCAAAAACAATTGCCGCCCGTTGCCCTACTGGCTTGGCAAAAAAGGCGACGTTCCGCTCCTCTGGCGTCAAAGGCCGGGTAATCCCGCCCTCTTCGACTTTGTCTTTATGTCCCGCCGAGGCCGGATCGGTATCGCCAAACATTTTCACATAGCCGCCCAATGGAATGAGTGAGAGCTTCCAGCGTGTGCCATGAGAATCTGTATAACCGCATATTTCTTTGCCAAAGCCGATGGAAAAAACCTCGACCCGAACCCCGCACAAACGCGCTACAATGTAATGACCCCATTCATGGACAAACACGAGCAAGGACAGCACCAGAATAAATGTACCGCCAAAAAGCCAGACATTGCTGGCAATCAATTGTAGCCAGCTAAAAATATCCGTCATGATGTTACTCCTGCTTGTTGATATCCATGATAGACTTCACCCTTGGTGAATCCCAGTTCCGACTGTATCTCGTCCCGCACCTGACAATCAACCATCAACACATCCTCCAGCGAGGCGAGTTCCCCGCACGGGGCGCGCGTGACGGCCTTGTGATTGATTTTATATATATCAGCAAAGGAAATCATGCCGCGTAAAAACGCTTCGACGGCCACTTCGTTAGCCGCATTCAAGACAGCCGCATGCGAAGCAGATAATCCCAGAACGTCATACGCCAACCCCAGTGCCGGGAATTTTTCTGCCGTTACCGGCTCAAAGCTTAACTGAGCGAGAGAAGCAATATCCAGTTTCTGGGCGGGGGATGTCTGACGTTCCGGCCAGTTCAGGGCATATGAAATCGGCACGCGCATATCTGGGGATCCCATCTGCGCCAGAATAGATCCATCATTATATTCCACCATCGAATGAATGATGGATTGGGGGTGAATGACCACATCAATTTTATGGGCTGGCATGGTGAATAAATGATGCGCCTCAATCACCTCAAGTGCCTTGTTCATCATGGTGGCACTGTCGATCGAAATTTTTTTACCCATCTGCCAGTTGGGATGCGCCAAGGCCTGGGCTATGGTTGCCTTGGATACATCGCCCGCCTTCCATGTCCGAAAAGGCCCGCCAGAAGCCGTGAGAATAAGCCGGGTCACCGCGGCATGGTGCGCCGGATTTAAAATCTGGAACAGGGCGTTATGTTCGCTATCGACCGGTAATATCATCGCGCCGTGGCGGCGCATAGTGTCCATGATCAGTGATCCTGCCGCCACCAGCGGTTCTTTGTTGGCCACCGCCACCGTTTTTCCGCGCATCAGTGCACCCATCAGCGGCCTGATCCCCGCCATGCCCACAATCGCCGACATCGTCCAGTCGCAAGGCATATCGGCAGAATCGCACAACGCATTCTCCCCTGCCGCGACCTCAACCCCGGTGCCGGCCAAGGCGTCTTTTAAATCCGCGTATAAATCCGGGCGGGTGATGATGGCTTTTTGGGCATGACACGCCCTCGCTTGCTCAGCCAGCAAAGTCACATTCTGGTGGGCGGTTAATACCTGAACCTGATATTGATGGGGACATGCGTTGATAACATCCAAGGTGTTTTTACCAACAGACCCGGTTGACCCCCAAATAGAAACGGTCTTTACCATCCGTGGATCATCCACAGGCATATCAAAAATACAGGCGCGGCCAGCATCAATGAATCAATCCGATCTAATATGCCGCCATGACCAGGGATCAGGTTTCCCGTATCCTTAACGCCCACACGGCGTTTTTGATACGATATCATGACATCCCCGACCTGCCCGACCCCGGCCAATAACACACCTAATACCCCCGCCAGCCATATATTGCCGAACAGCGAAAACTGAAGATCAAACAGCATCATCACGATCGCACTGCACACCATCCCGCCCATCAGGCCCGATATGGTTTTATTGGGACTTAAGGTGGGAGCCATTTTGGGCCCCCCGATTTTTTTACCCGTAAAATACGCCCCGATATCACATGCCCAAATCGTGCCCAGCAACGCAAAGGTCAGAACGCCGCCGCCCGGCATACCCATGCGGATAAAAATAAAGGCAATAAACGCCACCGATAAATACGTGCTCCCGATGATCATATCGCGTCTTAACGTGAGGCTTTTTAAGGCCATATTCATCCATTCATTAAACGCCAACGCCAACGCCGCCGTCACCACAACGTAAAAAAATATGCCGCCCAAATACACCGCCAGAATAAACGCAGGTGCCAGCACCGCCACAGATGCGGCGCGTTTGGCAAGATTACTCTGGAAGAATTTATGCACGCTGAACCGCCCCGAAACGGCGATCCCGCTTGGCGTATTCGGCGATGGCGCCTTCTAAATCGGCCATTCCAAAATCCGGCCACAGGGTATTGGTGAACACAAACTCGCTATAGGCGCATTGCCAGAGCAGGAAATTGCTTATGCGTTGTTCGCCGCTGGGGCGGATGATGATATCGGGGTCTGGCATGCCGTGGGTCATCAGGAATGAGGGGAAAAATTCTTCGGCCGTTTCAAACCCCGGCGTCAGACCTTGTTCAACCACCAGCCGGGCATATTCACCGGCGGCGGTTAAAATTTCATGACGCCCGCCATAATTCAGCGCGATGGTCAAAGTCAAACCTGTGTTCTGCGCCATTAACTGCTCTGCGCTTTCGATCATCTGGACGATATCCGGTGACAAACCTTCGCGAGATCCGATCATTTTCAGGCGAATATTGCTCCGGTGGAGCTCGGCTGTCTCCGCCCGAAGAAACATCCGAAGCAAGCGCATTAATTCATTGATTTCATCGGCAGGCCGCCGCCAGTTTTCAGAAGAAAAACCGAATAATGTGATGAAGGGAATGTTTAACTCTGCCGCCGCGCGCACCACGCGCTTGCACGCTTCCACCCCCTGATGATGCCCCGCCGTCCGGGGCAAACCACGCTGCTCTGCCCATCGGCCATTGCCATCCATGATGATGGCGATATGGCGGGGAATCTGGGGGGAAAGGCCGGGCATCGGGCATTACACCGTCATGATGTCTTTTTCTTTATCGGCAAGGGATTTATCAATCCGGCCAATGACATCATCTGTCATTTTCTGAACATCCGTTTCCAGACGTTTTTGTTCATCTTCGGAAATGCCTGCGGCTTTCATTTTCTTGATGGTTTCCATGGAATCACGGCGAACATTTCGCACCGATACGCGTGCCTGTTCGGCATATTGTCCAGCAACTTTCACCAACTCCTTACGGCGATCTTCGGTCAAGGCCGGGATGGGCACACGGATCAATGACCCTTCGGCCTGCGGATTCAAATTCAATCCTGATTCCCTAATGGCTTTTTCGACCGCCTTGGCGTTACTGCCATCCCAGACCTGAACGGATAATAAACGCGGCTCGGGGGCACTCACGCTCGCCACCTGATTAAGGGGCATTTTGCTTCCGTACACTTCAACCATCACGGGTTCCAGCATGCTGGTTGACGCTCTGCCGGTACGAAGGCCTGAAAATTCCTTGCCGAGGGAGTCAATCGCACCTTCCATACGGCGCTTGGTTTCATCCTTGTTGAATGACATGTCTGTCTCCTTGATGTTTGATGATTATTTGTCTGATACCACAGTAAAGGTGCCGGTGCCATCTATGACCTTGGCAAAATTGCCCTCTTCACGCACATTGAACACCACAATCGGAATGCGGTTTTCGCGTGCCAGTGAAATGGCCGTTGCGTCCATCACCTTCAAATCTTTGGTCAGCACATCCATATACGTTAATTTATCAAAACGCTTGGCGGTTTTGTCTTTTTGCGGATCTGCTGAATAAACGCCGTCCACCTTGGTGCCTTTAAGCATTGCCGTACAATTCATCTCCGACGCCCGAAGTGCCGCCGCCGTATCGGTGGTGAAATAAGGATTGCCCGTACCGGCCGCGAATATCACCACCCGGCCTTTTTCCATGTGACGCATGGCCTTACGGCGAATATAGGGTTCACAGATCGCAGACATGGGAATGGCCGACATCACCCGTGTTTCAACGTCAATTTGCTCCAGCGCGTTTTGAAGCGCGAGCGCATTGATGATAATTCCCAACATACCCATATAATCGGCCTGTGTGCGATCCATACCTTCGGCCGCGCCGGACACACCGCGAAAAATGTTCCCCGCACCCACCACCACACAGACCTCAACCCCCCGATCAATGACTTGTTTGATATCTTTGGCGACGCGCTTAACGGTCGCGCTGTCGATCCCGAATTCATTGGGTCCCATCAGCACTTCGCCGGACATTTTTAAAAGAACACGCTTAAAAGAAGGATGAGATAAGGACATCGGGGCACTCTCTTTCAGGGCGGACTGTGTCATGGGGGATAACCTACGGGATGTCGGTCAGATTGTCTATTCTTATACCAGAACTCTTATACCAAAGCGCAAGTCTTGAAAAAAACCCCTCTCGGGGGGAGAGGGGTTTTTAACAAAGTATATGCCTTAGCCGTTGGCCACTTTGGCCACTTCGGCGGCGAAGTCGGTCTCTTCTTTTTCAATCCCTTCACCCAATTGGATACGGGCATATCCAGCCAAGGTAACCGGGGCGCCCACATCCTGAGCGGCGTTTTCCAGAAGTTTTGAGATTTTGGTTTCACCATCAATGACAAATTTCTGTTCCAGAAGACAAATTTCTTCATAGAATTTATTAATACGGCCAGCTAGCATTTTTTCAACGATGTCGGCGGGCTTGCCTTCGGCTTTCGCCTGTTCACGAAGCACATCGCGCTCGCGCTCGATCGCTGAGGCATCCACGTCTTCACGGCGCAGATATTGCGGGAAAGCGGCGGCCACATGCATGGCTATTTGTTTGCCCAGCGCATCCAGCTTGGCTTTATCGCCCTCAGATTGAAGCGCGACCAGAACGCCGATTTTGCCCAAATTCGGGGCCACGGCATTATGCATGTATCCTACGACCGTCCCCTTAGACACGGTCAGTTTCGACATACGGCGTACGGCCATATTTTCGCCAATCTTGGCAATCAGATCCGTGAGCGTATCTTGTACGTTCTTGCCCCCGATATCTGAGGTTAACAAACTGGCATGGTCTGCGGCCTTGGTGACGGCGGCAGACGATACCTTGCGAACAAAGGCTTGGAATTCTTCGTTACGTGCCACGAAGTCGGTTTCGGAGTTCACTTCCACCACCGCGCCGGTCGTGCCCGACACTTCAACCGCCACCAAACCTTCGGCCGCGGTACGAGACGATTTCTTGGCCGCCTTGGCCAAACCTTTTTTACGAAGCCAGTCCACGGCGGCTTCGATATCGCCCTTGTTTTCAACCAGTGCATTTTTGGCATCCATCATGCCCGCGCCTGTTTTTTCGCGCAGTTCTTTTACCATACCTGCTGTAATCTCAGCCATTTTATATCCTTTATCTAAAAAATAAGGTGATCAGATGTTATACCTGCCGGATGTTACCCCGGCAGGTTGCATGTTTTTATATTAAGCGGCGGCGGCTTCGGCCTTAGGCAGTTCCACTTTCACATCCACGGCCGCCCCCGTATCCACGCCTTTTGCCCCCTGCTCAGCGCGCAAGCCATCCAGCACTGCTTCGGAGAACAGGTCGCAATACAGTTCAATCGCACGGAGCGCATCATCGTTGCCAGGGATAGGGAATGTCACGCCTTCAGGATCCGCATTCGTGTCCAGAATGGCAAAAACAGGGATATTCAATGTTTTGGCTTCTTTGATCGCGAGGTCTTCTTTGATGGCATCGATGATGAAAATGGCATCGGGTTTACCGCCCATATCTTTGATCCCGCCCAAAGAGGATTCCAGCTTGTCACGCTCGCGGGACATCATCAGAATTTCTTTTTTGGTCAGGCCTTCAGGCTTTGCCAACAGCGTATCGACTTCGCGCAGACGCGCAATCGAATTAGAAATAGTTTTCCAGTTGGTCATCATGCCGCCCAGCCAACGGTGATTCACATAGTATTGGCCGCAACGTTTAGCGGATTCAGCGATTTTTTCTTGTGCTTGACGCTTCGTACCCACGAACAGAACGCGGCCACCATTGGCGACAATGTCGCGCATAGATTTTAACGCCACACCCAACATCGGCACGGTCTGTTGAAGATCAATCACATGAACGCCGTTACGCACTCCAAAGATATATTGGCGCATTTTGGGGTTCCAGCGGCGGGTGTGGTGTCCGAAGTGAACGCCGGCTTCGAGTAGCTGGCGCATTGTAAAGGTTGGCATAGCCATGGGTCGTCTCTCCTATTAGGTTCCAGTTATGTCCTCTGCGGGGTTGGTCTTGATTTCTCAAGACACTGGGAAGGTTCCCCGCATGTGAAATACCCCCACCATGGGGGCTTGGCGGCTATATGCCCCGTTTTAGGGGCAAAATGCAAGTAAAAAGTAAGGGTTGAGCGCGGTTTATCGCTCTTCGATCCGGATAACGCCCGGGGTTGCCCGAATGGCCTGTATCATAGCAGGTGAGACGCTATAACGGCCTTTTAAGGCGAGTTCTGCCACCTGCCCTTCGGGCAAATGGGCATGGACACTTATTTTCACCAATCCCCGTCCTTCGACCGCCATCAAATCCTTTAACTTGGCCGCCGGGGCCGGGGCATCCAGATATATGACCATTTCATTCAGACGGCTGGCCATGGCTTCATCCAATAAGGCGATCATCTGCCCGGTATATCGTACCTGGTCTTCTTTGGCTTCGGCATCGACGGTCAACAGCAGGGTATTGCCCGTTTCCAGCAATGTCCGATACCGCGATAACGTATCGGCAAAAATCATCACTTCATACACACCCGAGGCATCGGACATTTGTAAAAAGGCGAATTTATTGCCTGATTTGGCCGACACGCGTTCCTGTTTTTTAATCAAGACCCCTGCCATTTTTACCCGGCTGGATGATTTATGTTCGATTTCCGACAAGACATCAGCCATCGGGATAATACCCTGACGGCGTAATTGCTCTGCCTTGCTATCGAGGGGATGGGACGACAAATAAAACCCTACCGCATCAAATTCATATTTCAATTTCTCTAGCGGGTCGATCGGCGCCACCTTGGCCAGTGCGGGCAAAGTTTCTGCGCCTGAGCCTGCGTCGCCGAACAAACTCACCTGCCCGCTTTCCCGCGCCATGGCCTGTGCCGACATATGGCGGATTAACAATTCAATATTACCGAACAGCGTAGCACGGTCGGGGTAAAGCGTATCGAATGCCCCGGCACTCACCAGACTTTCGAATTGTTTTTTATTCATACTCTTGGGGTCAACCCGGGAAATAAAATCGGGCAGGTCTTTAAAAACACCGCCCCGTTGTCTCTCGGCGATCACTTTATTCATGGCACCTTCGCCAACCCCTTTTAAGGCCGCCAGAGCATAGCGGATCGCGCCGCCCTCAACAGCAAACATAACGGATGATTTATTCATATCCGGAAGCAATAGCTTGATCCCCATCCGGTCAAGTTCCTGTTTGAACATCGCCAGCTTATCGGTGTTTCCGGCATCCAACGTCATCGTTGCCGCCATAAATTCAACCGGATAATTCGCCTTTAGCCATGCCGTTTGATAGGCCACCAACGCATAGGCGGCGGCATGTGATTTGTTGAAACCATATCCAGCAAATTTTTCGATCTGTTCAAAAATGGCTTCGGCCTGAGCTTCAGGGACTTGTGAATGCTGTGCCGCGCCTTGCACGAACTGCTCCCGTTGGGCATCCATTTCCGATTTGATTTTTTTACCCATCGCCCGGCGAAGCAGATCCGCGGAACCCAATGTATAACCCGCCAGAATTTGCGCGGCCTGCATCACCTGCTCTTGGTAAATCATAATCCCGAATGTTTCTTCCAACATCGGCTTTAATTTCGGGTGCAGATAATCCGGTGTCTCGATCCCATTTTTGACGGCAATATATTTGGGAATATTATCCATCGGTCCCGGGCGGTAAAGCGCGACAAGGGCGATAATATCTTCAAACCGGTTGGGTTTTAATTTCCGCAGGACATCTTTCATCCCGGAACTTTCAAGCTGGAAAACCCCCGTCCCTTCGCCCCGCGACAACAAGTCATATGTGGCCGCATCATCGAGAGGTATTTTTAGAATATCAATATCTCGCCCCGTTGTTTCTTTGATAAAACCCAGTGATTTTTTGATAACGGTGAGTGTTTTCAGACCCAGAAAATCATACTTCACCAATCCGGCATTTTCGGCATATTTCATGTTGAACTGCGTCACAGGCCATTCAGACCGGGGATCACGGTAAAGCGGCACCAGTTCATATAACGGACGATCACCTATGACGACGCCTGCCGCATGTGTTGACGCATGACGATATAGACCCTCGAGTTTCAGGGCGACATCAATCAATTTCCGGCTGGTATCATCTTCATTGACCTTTGCTTTCAGGTCTTTGTCCTGCTTGAGGGACTCTGCCAATGTCATCGGATTTGCCGGATTATTCGGAATCATCTTGGCGATTTTATCGACCGCGCTATAGGGCATTTGTAGCACGCGCCCCACATCCCGCACGGTATTACGCGCCTGAAGTTTTCCAAATGTAATGATTTGCGCCATGCGGTCATGGCCATAACGCGCCTGAACATATTTTAAAACTTCGTCCCGGCGATCCTGACAAAAATCGACGTCGAAATCCGGCATGGAAATACGCTCCGGGTTTAGGAAACGTTCAAAAAGAAGATTAAATTGAAGCGGATCAAGATCCGTAATCTTCAGTGCCCATGCCACCACAGAGCCCGCCCCTGACCCCCGACCCGGCCCCACGGGTATATCCTGATCTTTCGCCCATTTGATAAAATCTGATACAATCAAGAAATAGCCGGGGAAACCCATCTTACGGATGACATCCAATTCAAATTCCAACCGGTCGCGATATGTTTTTTCATCAGCATAGTTTTTAAAATGTGCCAGACGCCATGTTAAACCCTCACGCGCTTGGTTCACCAATTCATCAGGTTCTGATAGACCGCTCTCGGTAACAAAAGGCGGCAGGATGGGCTTTTTGCCTTTTAATAAAAAATGACAGCGCCGGGCAATGACAGCCGTATTCGTCACTGCCTCGGGGATATCCTGAAACAAATCTGACATATCTTCGGCAGATTTAAAGAAATGATGTGGCGTCACACGCCGGCGGTTTTCTTCGGAAATATATCGCCCCTCGGCAATACATAGCAAAGCATCGTGCGCTTCATGCATTGATGGATCGCCAAAGAAACATTCATTGGTCGCCACAAGGGGTATATTCTCAGCATAGGCCAAATCAATCAGATATTCTTCGTTTTTATCTTCTTCCGCGAGATCGTGCCGCTGAATTTCGATGTAAAATCGATCGCCGAACATGTCCTTTAACGCCAAGATATGTTCACGGTGTATCACCCCGTGCGCAGGCCCGCCCGACAGGCAAATTAACCCCGCTTGATGTATACGAATCGCATCGAACTGAAGGTTAAAATTCTGACTACCTTCGGCAGATAAATACGCATCACTCACCAGTTTCGATAGATTGATATATCCCTGTTCATTTTGAACCAGAAGAACAATCTGGCTTCCGGAATCAACCGTGACCTGACAACCAATAATCGGCTGAATGCCCTGATCAATCGCCGCCGTGGCAAATTCCAACGCCCCAAACAGATTATTCGTATCTGTCATCGCCACCGCCGACATGGCATTGAGTTTGGCCTTCTTGACGATATCCTTGGGATGCATGGCACCCTCGGCCAGTGAATAAGCCGAATGAACACGCAGATGTACAAAGCCAGATACAGGGTCAGACATGTATTTTCTTTAAAAAAACGGAGGCAATGACAACATATCTTACATCGCGGGAAAGGTGTTTTTGAAACGGAAAAAGAAGTCTAGCCACAGGATAAATCAACCCGTTCAAGAATGTCATCTTCTGCACAATCTGCGGATTTTGGACATGCGACGCATATCGGGACAACGCCAGATGAAAAATATCGGGCTGGCGATCATAAAAACGAGAGAGACTAACGAGGAACAACCATAATTCCCGAGCCTGCCAAAAAACAGGGGCGCGATCAGACTCTGGGATATCTTCTTCAAAATCTATCCACCCCACCTGTCCGCCGGGCGTCAGAACCATATCGTTCACCTTGGCGCGGCCATGATAAAGACCCAAATTATGCGTCCGCGCCAAAAGCAAGCAGGCTTTTTCAACAATACTGGGCACCTCGGACGCAGGGCATATTTTTAAATAATCCTGAAGCGT